>CALFSX010000222.1 GCA_937916515.1 uncultured Planctomycetaceae bacterium
CGCGTGTTGGTGCGCGGTCAGGTACAAATCGTATTCCGTCGCCAGTCGTCGCCGCAGATCCAGTTGCGTGCGTCGGACTTCGTCGCGCTGGCGAGAGTAGTCCAGTTGTGCCTGTCGAATCGTGCCCTGGTTTCTATCGAACAGTGGGACTTCGATCGATACGCGGGCGGCCGCGGTTGTCTGGCGATCGACGCTGTTATAACCGGAACCGCCAGAAATCACGATATCCGGAATCCATTCCACGCTCTCACGGCGAACCGTGACACTGTCTTCGTTCAGTTTCGCATACGCGGCCAGAAGCTGTGGGCTGCATTCCAGAATTCGTTGGTAGGCTTCGTCAAAATCGATCAAGGTTCGATCCGACGACAGCGTGCCTTCGACGATGGGATCCGTACAATCCAGACCCACGATTGCCGTGAGTTCAATGCGCTGTCGCCGCAGATTGTTTTCCGCTTTCAGAACATGCAGCCGATGAGCCTGCAGCAAGGCGATGGCGCGGTGAGCATCGGCTTTGTTGGCCTGGCCGAGGTTATACATTTCGCGAACCGTCAGCAGATGATCTTCGGCCGTCTTCAGCAGTTCGCGTTTCAGATTCAGAATCTGCATCGCGGCCAGCGTCTTCACAAAGTGAATGCGAACGTCATTGCAGACTCGAAACTGCTGAGCAACCGCAAGATGCTGAGCTACCTTTGCTCGATGCTGGTACTTGTTGCGACTCAGGTCAAGTTTTCCCGCTGTGACCAGTCGCTGTTCGAGTTCAAAGCCCTGCCACTCACCGGCGGTCCCTTCCAGACCGATCTGTTCCCCCACATACGACAGCACCGGATTGGGATACAACCCGGCCTGCATCGAACGCGCGAGTTCCGCGTCAATGTGCCGCTGAGCCTGCCGAAGCGTGGGATTGTTTTGCGTGGCCAGTCGCAACAATTCGTCAAGCGTGTAGACCTGCGGCAATTGGCCCGCTTCGCTACTCGGCTGATACCATGTTGGAGCCGAAAGTACGGGAGTCGCCGGAGGCTCGGTAAACGCGCGGCCACTGTCCGGTGGTCTCTTGGGAATGTCGAAAGAGTGTGTTGTCGATTTATGCTGATGATGTGACACCGGCGGCATTGTCTGTGCCCTGAGCGATTTTGCGTCGATCAGCAGCATCATCGGTGCGGCAAGAAGCAGAAATGCAATGTGATGGCCAGCCATGAGACGGTCTCGATTCACGATCGTGTTACGGAACATAATCGTGACATCGTCAGAGTCTCGAAACCATCGTGACTGGCAGTGACGGAAATACCGGATGCCCGGAATGCACCTCGCTGGCGCCCACAGCATCCCGCCCAGCCCGCGCAGTCAGGTGGGTGACTTCGCATTCACTACCTTTGAAAACATTTCTTTTCGGCAGTATTTGCCGGGCGGAGGCGCGAAATGAAACTTGATTTCACCAAGATCTGCCCCACGAAACCCATCAAGAGAAGCTAACAAGCGAAGCCGGGACATTCACTGTAAATAGGTGTCCGACAGAAAACAAACGGCCTGGTGAGCCGGGAGTTTGTGCAGGTCAACCGCTGCAGCCGTTCAGGTTGCTGAGTTTGTTGACGCCATGGGCTTCTACCATGCGATCGATTTCTGGGGCAATGAAAAGGTGGCAGGCATGAGTAAAACGGTGTCAGGAACCTTTGTGTCGTTCATGGCTTACAGCGAATACCGCGGTAGCAGTGCGTCGAAGCCACAATTGACCGAGTCTTTTGTGTTTCGGCCTTAGGGACGCATGGAACAGATCTAATTGAAATGGCGGTTTGAGCGACGGATGCGCTGAACGTTTTCTTCAAAGGGGCCAGCGAAACGCCCTGTCTGGTTGACTTTGCACTGTAGGCTAGCATGCAATGCACGGTCGAATACCCACTATGAAACTCATTCCCTGACAATTAGCCGGCGTTCTGTCCAGACTCTCTCTCCGTATGTTCACAATATCGCTGATACTCTGCGCACTACTGATGGGTCTTTTGGTCATCATGACAGGACTCGGTCTGAATTTTGCGGTGTACCACTCGCGGTACCAAAAACTCGAACGCGGCGACTATTCACCCAAAGTCGGTATTCTTCTCCCGCTTCGCGGACCAGATCCTTATTTAAAACGATGCCTGCTCGCCCTGACCACGCAAAACTATCGCGACTTCGTCGTACACATCATCGTCGACAATGAAAATGACCCTGCACGCCTTGCGGTTGAAGGGATTCTCAGCGAAACGAATTCAGACAACATCAAACTTGAGATCCTGAGGGACAAGCCGGATACCTGCGGCCTCAAGAATGCCGCTCTGTTGCAGGGATATGACACCCTGCCTGACGACTGTAAAGTGGTCGTCCAATTGGATGCGGATTCGTATCCCTATCCCGAGTGGTTGAGCGACCTCGTCGCGGGACTCGCAGAGCCGGGAGTGGGAATTGCAAGTGGGTTTCGCTGGTATTCGCCCGAGAAGCCAACCCTGGCAAGCCTCACAAGACACGTATGGAACGGCGCCGCGATCCTGCAGATGCTGCCAATGAATATTGGCTGGGGTGGGTCACTGGCGTACTCGAAAGACGCGTTCGAAAAAGCCGACGTCCGCTCGCGCTGGGAATCATCATTGTGTGATGACACCACGATAACAACCGCAATATTGAACGCGGGATACAAACTTCGAATGGTGCCCAGAGTCGCGATGATCAATGAAGAAGATACTGATTTCCGAGGATGCACCTCATTCATTCAACGTCAGCTTATCCTTCTGCGATTGTATCACCACTCGTTTCCTCTGGTGTGCGTCTATGGCCTGACCAGCGCAGCGATTCATATCGCTTCCCTTGTGATGATGATCGCAATGTTTGCAACCGGAGCAACGACCGAGGGGCTATTGCTGTGGATCACCGTGGCGGTTTATATCATCGTTCAGACGATTTCGGTCAGGGTCGGCGAATGGACCATTGGACGTACTCAAGCTGCCGCAGGCAGGCCTGCGATCCGCATGAGTCCACTAACCCTGTCAATCGCCGTTTGCCTGGGATTTGTTGTCTATCCATGGTGTCTGCTCGCGGCTCTCAGGACGAATCAGGTCACATGGCGAGGAATCACGTACACCATCGAATCGCCTTTCAAGGTTCGTCGGGAAAACTACGAGCCTTTTCGCGCGGTTGAATCGAAACTGAATCAGTCGCTGTAATTGGATTCAGGCTCAGCTTCATCAGGGAGTTTCCCGGGAAACAATGTCAGCAGCGCTGACGGAGAAAAGTTGGGAACGTAAGAGGTGTCATATCAATAAAGGTTTCTGACACCGTTTTGTTCCTGACACCGTTTTGTTCACGAAAGGTCGTTAAGTTCTGGGATAGCTTTCAACAGGACCTGGCAGATAATCGACCATTTTGACGCGGTAGCGATACCAATCTGATGGCACGTGAGCAGCTGCAATCCGCATATTGCCCCCAGCGAAAAACCGCACACTCGAAAGCTGCGTTTCATTCTCGTCATCTTTGGTTTTCGTTCATTTACCTCTGGTCTGGCCGGAAACGCTCGATCACGGAAAAGGTGGGGCATCATCGTTGATCAACGTCAGTCGTTGCGTTGCACAGCATCAGGTTCGACAAAGCCCGAGAGCCGAGTCGTCGTCGCGGGTATGGATGGGGCATGCGTTCGCGTTTGAAGTCGACGACATGATTGGGCAGTGAAAAGGTGGCAGGAACGAATGGCACTGTTTTGGCCTGACACCGTTTTGACTGACCCGAACACGAATTGCAATCCCTGTCTTTGTTCTTCTTCTTCCAGGCGATTGGGATTCGTACGCGGACCATCGCTTATTTTACCGACGGGTTGTTCGGAAGCAGTTGCAGCGCGTCGACAATGACAAAGCCGACGGTTTGTCGGTTGCTGACGGTAATTGTGGTATCAACGCCGCCTTCCAGCTGTACGTTGCCAACCGGCTGAAAATGTTGCTGCGACGGCAGCGGCTGGGTTTGATCCACAGTGAATTGTTTTTCATGGAAGCCACTGGTGACAATCACCGGCACGTTTTTGGCTCTGGTTTCGTGTGCCGAATAGGCCATCAACAATTGATAAGAACCAGACTGCGGCACCTTCACTCGAAACTTCGCCCTGGATTCGCCATCGCCTTCTGTTTTGGAGTCGTTGTTGCCGCTGTAGAGATAGCCACTTCCGATGTGTGGTTTAAAATTCGTTGAATGCGACCAGTTACCGGTCAGCTCCGCCTGCGCGTCGTCGAGCACAATTCCAGGCAGTGTGCCGGGGGCAACGGAGACGTCCGCCACTGGCCGTTCGGAGACATCCGGTAATTCCAGAACCTGCTTTTGGGCCAGCAGTCGCTCGCGAAGTTGAGGGTAGGCCAGTTTCTGTACGGCGACATCCTGATCGGCGGCGAGTGCGGCGGCAATCCCCGCGCTCTGGCCGATAATCATCCATGTCCCTTCAATCCGCAGCGATGAGATACCCACGTGGGTGCACGACAGCGCAACCGGTACCAGCAGATTTTCGCACTGTTCTGGTCTTGGTAAGATCGAGCGGTACGGCACGTGGTAAGCGTAGCCCTGTTTGGGATTCTTCCTGCGCACCGGGAAGATGGTCCCCTCGTTGATGACACCACCGTCTTTGAAAGCGATGCGCTGGCAGTCATGTGAATCAATCGGGAACGACGAGATGGCAATGGGGTCATCCTTTTCCGGCATTTCCAGAATGTCCTTCTGACGGATGACATACAGTCCCCGCATTCTTCGCGACTCGCGGACATAAAGCGCCGGTGAGAAGTGGTCGTAACCTGGAAACTCGTCTTTGCACAGGCCGAGCTTTGTGTACTTGCTGCGGATGCCTGCGGGCACAGCCGGATCGGTGATCAGGAAGTGAAAGAACTCAAGCGTGTACTGCCTGTGTGCTTCCCAAATCTTCTTCCGCCCCTGTTCGTCGGCTGAATGCCAGTCGTTTCCCCCACCGACAAGTCCCAGCGAAAACTGTCCGCCGATGGAATTATTGCCATCAAGTTTACCGCCGGGCAGCGGGTAAAGGTCGAACCCGATTTGTTTCACTCCCGCCTTGAACGCCCGGCGAACGATCTCAAAACGAGCCGGATCGTAGTTGTCCGGTTCAGGCATTGGTACACGGTTCTGCGGGTCTTCGGTCAGGCACAGCCGAAAACTGTAGGTCATGATATTGCTGTCGCCCGCCTCTTCGTTTCCGCCGTCGTCGGTAGTAACCAGCGGCAGCAGTCGGCCCACATCGTCAAAACCGTTGATGTTCATCTTCTGCTTGGGGTATTGTTTGCCAGCCAACGATTCACCGTATTCTTCACGGCCCTCGCGACCGATCGTCCAGTCGACTCCTGCAGCCGCCATCAGGTCGCCTTCATACGTGCCGTCAACGAAAACTCTGGCTGTGAATGTGCCGTCCTTCGTGACCAGCGACGTAATGCGCGAGCCGTCTTTCGTAACCGATTTAAGAGCACGCTCGGTCAGCACTGTAACTCCGGCTTTGTCCAGCATCTGCATCGTGACACGCATGGCCACATGCGGCTCGAACGTCCAGCGCGACTGATCCTTCACTGCTGGGTTGTACGGCGCCCTGAGCCCGCGATCTGTATAATCCCTCACCACTCGCGTGTGCCACTCATCAAACAGCCCCATGACCGTACTGCGGACCATCTGGTTTGAATCGCAGTGACTCAGGCCGCCGGTATTCATTGCGCCGATATGATCGGTCGGTTCCAGTAAAATAACCGAAGCCCCTTCGCGAGCGGCGGCAATCGCGGCGCAAAACCCACCTGGCGTCGAACCGTAGACGATGATATCTGCCTTGTTCTCGGCCATTCCTTGGGAACTGCCCGCGGCGACCAAAGCGATGGCAAGAACGAACCGGCAATTTAATGGTAACTTCATGAGCATCCGATTGTGTTGTGTCTGGAGTGACGATTTGTGGTTGGTCGCTGACGAGATACGGGGTGCGGCAGGGGAGGGATCTAAAAATGGCGAGAACACACGCATACCGTGCATTGTTTGTGAGCAGCCTGCGGTCGTGTCCACGACGCCGAAAGCTCAGCGACAAGGACGATAAATGATGAACTTCAACAAGTGATCCTGCGCGTTCCGGAGATGCAGAACTGACAGAAGAAAGTATCAAAGCGTTACTGCTGCGCCCACTCTACGACCTCCAGCCGCACGATAGAGGCCGGCTCCGGGATTGAGTGCGCAGGGAGAGCGAAAAATCACGGTTCCCAACAGAATCGGCGGCGTTCGGACTACGGTGGCCCGCATCATGGCCCCTTTCAGACAGATACGCGACCGGGCAGCAGGTTCGACATACGATGCACCATGGTTTCAATCGGCCTGATGCCGTAAACATAAAATGCTCTGGACAGCCAATGCAGCCACGCAGCCGACAACAGGTGGTGCAGGGGCGAAAAGCACGACAAAGACCAGGCCCCCTGATTCCGGGTTCCCAGGTGCTTTGACGCAGTTCCATATCTCACGAATGATCGGCAGAAACGGATCGCATCCAATGGCTGATTCTTCTTCAGACCACACCCCGGTGGCAGCCTTTGTCACATCTCATATGTGCGTTTGGGCACACGGCACACTTCTGTATTTCGGAATGCACATGCGACCGCAACAGATCGAAAACGACGATCTTCCAGCCCCGACAGCGGATCAAAAACCGGGGTTGGCCACCGGGCATAAAGTTCAGGTCACGCGGGCTGGACCGGGTATGTCGTCTTCATACGCATGGCATTTCGGGACTAAATTTCGCGTCAGCGTCACGCCCTGCGACGGTACGGAATTTGCTAAATCATTGTCATAACCTGAGTCGTTTTGCACTCGGCGCGAAATGCAGGTTTGAGGCCGTGGGAGGAATTTGTAATGTCGTTTCTGGACTGGTTGAGAAAGCTTGGCATCCTTCGCTTTGGAGCCGAGAGCGCGGTGTATCACAACGCGAAGGAACGACCGATCAGCCTTCAACAGGATGACGTGTTCAACTCAGAAAAGGACGTGCTGTTTAAGCACGGATCAACGAAGGATGAAGACTCGCAAAATGATTCTGATGCTGGAAAGAAAGGCGGCAAGTGACATGAGTGCGGTCGAACTTTCCCGGATCCCCCCTTGGCAGGGAATACTGTTGTGTCAGCGGCCTTGCCTGATTGGTGCCTGCTGCGTGGTGCTGTCGCTTGCATTCGCGGGCAGTGTTTCGCACGGCCAGCTCATTGGTTTGCAGGAGCCGCCGGTTGCGAACGAAGACGTTCAGGTATTTAAGGTTTCGGGCCTGCCGTTGACGTTTCACTATCCTGCAACATGGAGCAAGCCTCAGGAAGGTAAGACGGTCGTTATTAGTGGCCCTAAAGGCTATCGCGACATTCCTCTGGAAGTGAAAGTGTGTCCGGTTCCAAAGGCAGATCACCCGGACAGTTCTGCCTGGAAACAGGTGATTCGAGCGCAGGATCAGTTGACCCGGCAGGACGGCCTGCTGCTGGCCATGAGCGAACGAGCTTTGGGTGAACAGCAAGTGCCCTATGTCCTAGTGGGCTTTCCGATGGGAAAAAAGGCGGAAGGTCTGCCGGTTCTGAACGTACTGCAATTCGTGGTCGATCATGATGAGACGTACTACTGGATTTGCTTTAGCGGCCCCAGTGATGTCTGGGAGTCCAACTCGACAGTTCTGAAGGGAATCTTTGAGTCGGTTCGCTTTTCAGACAACAACTCCACTGAGTCAAACATGCCCAGGTCGTCAACCGCTGCGGCGAATACGTCCTGGACAGCCGAGCGAGTGCGCAAGGCGCGAGAGAAGGCAGCGACAATGGCGGCAGTCCCGGAAGACGTTCCGCACGGCTGGTCAAAGAGTCGTGTCGATCCACAGAAGCTGGTCACGTTGTTCCCACCGATTCAGCTGAAGGCGGAGTATCGACTGCGAGCTTTTCAATACAGCGATGAGCTGGGCAACGGTAACGGTTTCGTTTGGGCGATGCCGGCGAACGCTGAGTTTCCGGAACCGGACGACTGTCCGGTAGTGGTCACGCACTTTCTGAAGCCGCCAAAACCTCCAACGGCGCTGGACGATTTCATGGAGGCCATCAAGGGAGATGATTCGCCGAATTCCTACCTTGCCGCTTCATTGCTGGCTCGTGAATTGCGGGAATTTGGAGCCACGTGGCATGGGCTCGACTGGACGACTCACGTTGTGCTCGACGCTGATCCTTTTATGAATCCGCCGGCCAAACAGGATTCGCCGCTGGCGCCGATGGACCGCCCCAATGGCGGTGCCGATGCGTTCAAGTGGCACGAGGAACGTCCGTCGAACTGGAAGCCACACGTCGAGATCACGGCTGATTCTGTTCAGGTGACCTTCTACACCTTCAGCGGTCTGGACAAACAAGCCATTTACCGACATGTGGATTACTTTCGCCCCGGCAGCCTGCGGTTTACCTCACTTCAAAAAGTGGTCGCTGAGTCGCCCGGCGGCTTCGCATTCTAATGCATGCAGGAAGAGTGAGATCATGAAGTTATTCGCACGCATGACGATCCTTCCCGTGCTCGGCATCAGTTGTCTGCTGCCCTCCGTCGAGGTCGTGGCTCAGACCGCCCCGGCAAAGATTGCGTATGTCGAAGGCAAGGTCTTCATCAAGCGCGGTGTGGATGGAACCGTTGAAGAGGCCGAAGTCGGGACGGGAGTGTTTCGTGGCGACACGGTCCTCACGAAACCCGGCGGACGGGCACAGGTCAATCTGGCTGCCAGTGGCGTGCTGCGGCTCAGCGCGAACACCACGATCAGCTTCCCTAAGGAGGATGAACAGAACAGGCGAGACGGAGTTATCACCATGCGCGAAGGGCAAACCTGGTCCAACATCAGGAGGCTCAACAGAGACGAAGTATTCGAGGTTCGCACGCCTACACTCGTTATAGCAATTCAAAATGGCGGGCGGCTCTACAATGGTTGGGTAGAAACCGGTTCCCCACGAAGCGATGAAGAACTACACCAGCAATTCTCCGCCCGCGGTATCACCTCTCATTGGCCGTCCATTCCGCCCGATGCTTCCAAGCCAGTGATCGCCCTCAATAGCAATATCACAGCGACCATTTGGCATCCAGACCATCCCGATGGCAAGTACGAATTGACGCTGACGATTTCTGACGGCGTTGTTTCAGGAACGGGGCGGAGTGTAAAGCCGCTTAATCGGCAGCTGCAAACGACGAAATTTATTGAGCGATACTCATTCACGGGAACCTTGATTGACAACCGAATCGAGGGGCGTGTGGTGCATTTGCTTGAAGTGGAATCGGTAAGTGCCGGAACAATCTATGACTTTAGTTCGACGAACAAGTACGCCCAGCGACTGTCCCTGAATCTCGATGGCGCGGTAACTGGTCAAGCAGACGCGGGGACATGGAATTCTCACTACTTCTATCGCAATGCACCGGAAGGTTTCTCGCTGAAGCCCGGCTCAGATTCGGGAGCATCTGAAGGGGGCCCACTGACTGGACGCTGGGAGTTTAGGGCGGCAACGATCAAGAAAACCGAGGCGTCCCAATGATTCGCTTTGTTATTTGTGCCATAGCTTTGGCATGCGTGAGTTCCTCCGTCGGGGCCGTGGCTCAGATCGCCCCGGCAAAGATTGCGTATGTCGAAGGCAAGGTCTTTATCAAGCGCGGTGTGGATGGAACCGTTGAAGAGGCCGAAGTCGGGACGGGGGTGTTTCGTGGCGACACGGTCCTCACGAAACCCGGCGGACGGGCACAGGTCAATCTGGCTGCCAGTGGCGTGCTGCGGCTCAGCGCAAATACCACGATCAGCTTCCCGTTGGGGTACGACCCCACGGAGCGAATCGGAGTGCTCTACACCGGAGGGAAGCCGTGGGTCGACGTCAAAAAGCTGATTCGGGAAGAAATCTTCGAGGCTCGCACGCCGACATTGGTCGCCGGGTGTTCCGACGCGGTCCATGGGAACGGTCCACTCTCCGACTACGTTGTCGGAATGCCAGTCAGTGATGACCAACTCCACCAGTCCATGAACGCAGGCGGGACCAAGTCCTCCTGGCCGTCCATCCCGTCCACGGCTCCCGCGCCGGAGACTTCGGGCAGTGACAATGTTGAACTGCTTTTCTATGACGCCTCGACGAAAACAGAGGAGTCGCTGGCCAGGGCACTGGAAGCAATCGTGACATCGCAGCTGACTTCGGACGGTGAGTCATTCAAGCTCACGACGAAGTACGTTGGCAAAGTCTACGGTCCTGGGTATTCCAGGTCACAACTGCGCGGAACAGTTGTTCTTGAGGGCAGCAGATCTGACGATGATGTGGTCACAGGCCGGGCCACCTGGGATTACGTGAATAAGGATGTGCGTCAGGCAATTGACTTTGCAAAATTTCATCTGACCGGCAAGCTCAGCGGCTCGCGAGCTGAAGACGGAAGACTTCTTGTCAGCGCGGAGCTGTATATCACTCGAGTTGAAGGCCGTGAAGTGAAAAACCTGACAGGGATGACCAGCAACTACGGCGACTGGAAAGACGGAACGGCGGACTATCAAGGCCCAGATCATCAGAGGCCACTCTACCTGAGATTCTATCTCCCTTGATTCTTTTCAGGGCTGTCAAATCGACAGTCACCGTTGATTTCATTTACAAGTGATCGGCGCCGTCAGCCGCACGAAGGCGAAACTGAAGAGTTCGATGACACATGTCGAATGCTGTCGAAACATTCCCAGGACCAGCTATTTCACATCGATAAAAGAGGTCGCCCCCAAAACTACTGCGGATTAATTTTTTGAAGCATGCGGACTAAAAGCCATGACGAGTGTAGCACATCTTGTAGCTTTGCTGGTTATCCTGGGAGCGTGTAACGCTCGTGTAGCAATTGCGCAGATAGCCCCCGCAAAGATGGCGTACGTCGAAGGCAAGGTGCTCATCAAGCGCGGTCAGGATGGGACCGTTGAAGAGGCGGAAGTCGGGACGGGAGTGTTTCGTGGCGACACGGTCCTCACGAAACCCGGCGGACGGGCACAGGTGAATCTGGCAGCCAGTGGGGTACTGCGTCTCAGCGCCAACACCACGATCAGTTTTCCCCGGGAAGATCAAGCCGTCGAGCGTGGCAGGGTGATCATTATGAAAGAAGGCCAGACCTGGTCCAGCATCAAACAACTTGCCCGTGACGAAGTCTTTGAAGTGCGGACGCCAACACTGGTGGCCGGGACTTCCGACGCGATCCGCCCTGGCGGTCCACTTTCCGACTACGTTGTCGGAATGCCCGTCAGTGATGACCAACTCCACCAGTCCATGAACGAACACGGAATGACGTCTTCCTGGCCGGTGATCCGTGCCGTTGGCTCGCTACCGGGAACTCCAATGATTGGCCAGGATCTTATGCCAGTGCATGCCAGAATCTGGCTGCCCGTAAAATATACGCCGCGGGGGTTTCGGCTTTCCGAATCGAGTTTGAAGAAAGCGGTTAAGGACCTCCAGTCGGCAAACAGTTCGCAGATTTTCAAGCAATCACTTCCTCTGAAACGAGAGAAAGGCCAGAACGGTGAAGCCAGCAGTGATTCTCCGTGCGACGTGTATGTTGAGTTGATGACGGTGTATCCCTCGACCGATTTGGCGATCAGGCGATTTCAGTGGTACCGGGAGCAGGGACAAGCAAGAACGAAGCTTGAACTCGGCGACGATGCCTACGTCCAAAATGCTTACCTCGGTGATGACGGCACGATCTTCATGGAATACAAGAGTCAGAATCGTGTGTCGCGGCGAGATGTCGTCTGTGACGTCCGAGTGGGCATGGTCACATTCAGGCTCCGAATCGAGAGCCAACGAGTGGAAGATTTCGATCCTGATCTGTCCGGCAGTCCTCGGTTTCTGGCACATGACACGCTCAGTCGAGAAGACATGCTTCACGTCGCGGAAGATTTCGTCACACAGGTCCGACGCTATGCGACGAATATGGGCTGGTTGGCGGATGATAAAGAAGCAAAAAGGTGACATGATACTAATTTACAAGACTAGAATTTCCCCTTTTGTGATGCCCCTGCGGATTGCGGACTCTGCCCGTCGAAACCGACATTATTCGACCGTTCTAACTCAGGAATGCTGCTTCGGCCATCAGTCCGGGGCCGAAGGCGAGGGCTACGACTGGGCCTCGCTGTTTGTTGCGGCGGATTTGATCCAGCACGAACAGGACGGTTGGCGACGACATGTTGCCGTTCGTACGCAAAATGTCGCGTGAAATTTGTGTGGCTCCTTCAGGCAGGTTCAAGGCGCGTTCGACTGCATCAAGAATCTTGGGGCCACCCGGATGAATGGCCCATGAAGTAATCTGGTCATGCGAACTTCCCATCGATTCCAGCCAGGAATCCAGCCATGGACGCAGCGTTCTTTCGATAGTGTTCGGCACTTCCGATGTCAGTCGCATAAAGAAGCCATGATCACCGACATGCCACGCCATCTCATCCTCAGAATCCGGTATCAGGCACGAACCTGTTCCTCCCAGGTTCCAGACCTCCGTCGGACTATCAGCATCGGCACCCGCCACAAGTGCGGCCGCTCCATCGCCGAATAACGCGTGGCCAATGATGCCGTCGTCGTCCCATTTCAACCGATAATGCAGACTGGACAGTTCCACCGCACATAGCAGAACTCGGGCGCCCGGATTGGCTGCGACCAGTCCTTGTACAGCCCGCATGCCGTTGATGGCTCCGTGGCATCCCATGAATCCAACATGCACGCGCTGAGTTGTGGGGCGAAGTCCCAGCGATTTGATCAAGCTCACGTCGACTCCCGGTGCACCGAAACCCGTGCACGACACGGTCACCAGATGCGTGATCTGGTCAGCTTCGGTCTTCGCGTCCACCAGCGCGTTGCGAGCAGCACGCTCGGCAAGCGGGCCGGCGAATTGATTGTAAAGCTGCATTCGTTCTGCTGTTCGCGGACCGTTTCCCGGAGCGATGGGATCGTGCCGTTGCTTCCATTCATAGCCGAGACTCGACGGTACCACGGCATGACGAGTTTCCACGCCGGACCGATTGAACAGCATGCGCATGAGACGTTCTTCGCGTTCACCATCGCAGATGACATCCAGTGAAAGTTGCAGGGCTTCTTCCTGAGGAACAACGTCAGGCGGCACCGCTGTGCCCAGGCCGAGGATTGAGCATTTCATGGCAGTCTTCCCTGTTAAGCTGACGAATCACGGCATCACCGACCGACGGCATGACGGATACGATTCCGATAAGGCCGCGGACAATCGTCGGGTATCGCAGAACACCTGCAAGAATCCGGCAACGTCTGTGACCTGGCTTCATAAGTTTTTGAAATTCGAACTTCCAGTCGCGAATCATCTGCGGACTCCATTCCAGGACCGCTCTTTCGACGAAGGGGACGACCGCGCGGCCGCTTCGAATTGCTCCCGCCATTCCGTCACCGGTGAACGGTTCAACGTAGCCTCCGGCATCGCCGACGACCAAAACACGAGTTGCTGCGGGCACCTGTCGACAGCGGGTCAGGCCGACCGTGCCGCGCCATTCACCGGAGAACATTTCCGACGTGAATGGAAACCCGGCTTCCTTCAGCACATCTTCGACCACGCCTTCAGGTTTGGCTTTTCGCACGGCTTTGCTGTCCAGAGCCGCAGCAATATTCAATGTGCCGTTGTCTGTTCGCGTCAGCCCGACGTAGCCGTTTTGACCAATGGCCATGAAGATGGTGCCGACAGTGTATTCCGGCGGGAAACTGCTGGTTGTGGTGCCGGCTCCGATCCGCGAATTGTTCGTGGAAACGACGTCCAGGCCTGCGTCCGTTGTTGCGTTTCCGATTGGAAGACCGGTGGCGACGACGACCAGGCGCGCCAAGATTCGCTCAGTCGTATTGCCGCGCTGCGTCGACAGTACCCGGACGGCATCGTCAGGCAAAGCGGGCTCAAGCTTCAGGCTGATCCCCGACAGAAATGAGGCACCCGCGTCGATGGCCGCCATGATCAGCATTTCGTCGAGACGTGAACGTGTTACGGCAAGTCCTGACGGCAACTTCAGGTTAAGTCGCCGACGGCCGGCATGCAGCGAAAGCTGATGCAATGGTTCGCCATGAAGTTGATTCAAGGCGTTCTCCAAACCGAGGTCTCGAAGCGTCGCAAGGGCGTCGCCGTTCAGGCAGCCGCCGCAAAGTTTGTGACGAGGAAACGTTGAGCGATCCGCCAGAAGCACTCGCAACCCACGGCGGGCTATTTCCAGTGCTGCCACCGAACCGGCCGGCCCGGCTCCCACAACAACCACGTCCCAGACGGAACTTTGAGCTTCATTCAGCGTTGTCGTGGACTCAATCATTCACGGCTCCACTTCAGTAGAAATCGTTCCGGCCAGAGACGTGTTAATGTCGAGTTGCTTAACTGAGCGCGAGCGGCGAGGTCCAGAATCTCAGACGGAGTAAACGCTGCTCGAACAGACAGCGGGCCATCCACATGACAAATCCGTGAACGCGTTAACAAACGCAGTCCGCTCCAGGCAAGGATATAGCCCAGTCGGCTGCGGCAGAGATCGCTGATCAGGACCATGCGTTTGGCGGCGTTGCGCATCGACGCCAGTAGTTTGACCGCATCTGTTTCGTCAAGATGATGCAGAAACAGCGAGCAGCAGACGACGTCGTATTCCTGCGGAAGCGGTGCGGAAAGGACGTCGGCCGAGAAGAAATGAACATCCACGCGTTTCGCCGCCGCATGGGCCGCGGCAAAGTTGAGTGCGGTTGAGCTGATGTCACATCCGCTGATCTCGACGCTGTGCCCCGAACGTTTCGCCCTCGCGGCAAGAGCCACGGTCAGGTCTCCCCCACCACAGGCGACGTCCAGAACTCGAAGCTTCGTTCCCGGCGTTTGCTGAGCCAGCTGATGGATCGGTTTCCAGATCGTGGAGACGGTACCGCTGACCCAGTGAACACGTCGCAGTCCGATGAGCGCCTGCTGGTGCAGGCCAGGATCGAGGTCTGGATCGTCCATCAGCTCCGTTTGGCGATCTCTGGCGGTCAGACTTGTCATACCGTCAGCCTTCCGCGGTGAGGGGCGTGGAAGTGAGGAACGTGGCTGTGATCGGTCGCAGAGTTGAGTTTTGATATTTCAAACACGCAGCATTAGATCTAACAAGAGCTTCGCCCTTGACCCATTGGCGTGGCATGCGACAGAACGTGGAAAGTTCAAATCGCCAAGCCGCTCCGTTGTCGCTTAAAAAAATGATGCGCGCACCGTGCTGGCATCATTTTGAGTAAGACTCTAACCAGTGCAATTGGCCACCGGGGTTCGGAAAAAAGTCGCCGTGAACTCTCGAATTGATTTTTCTTGTTCGAGCACAGCCTTGTTGAATGTCACCCCAGATCGGATGCTGCATACCGTCGAGCCGCGCCGTCGTTGTTTAATCTCGGCGACGGTGTGGGTGAGCTTTCCACGTGGGCATTATACGGCCCACTTACGAAATAGCAATCAGCCTTCGCTAATGCATCTGCAGCAAGTCGTATGTAAGCGACTACGGCTTTGAGATTTCAACAGAAGTCTCTTTGATTCGGTGCCGTTGTTCCGCCAAACGCCGAAATGCTCATCACGTCGGGCCATTCTGCCTCAAACCCCGTTGCGGCAAGTGCCCCCAAACCAGAATTAGTATGTGAACGATTCGTTCACTCAGATTCATTTCGTGATTGCTTTGCCGTTGACCCAATGGCCGTTAAGAAGTGCCGTTGTCTCTATTTCATAACTTCAACGGGACTGACAAGGTTTTCGAAGCCGCCGGATGGGCGTTCGAGTGACCGCTACAAAAAAAGAGTGGTGGCTTTAAGCCACCACTCTTGCGTAATTCCGATCAGCGTTTTCTGACCTGCAGGATGTACCTCATCAGGTCATTGAATTCCTGTCGATCTTTCAAAAGTCGAACCAGGTTGGCTGGCATCAGAGACACTTTGGATTCAATCACCTCTTCGATTTCATCGGCGGCGATTGTAATCGGAGTGGGTTGAGCCAGATTTCGCAGGACAACCTGATCGTCGTTTTGTGAAACACGAACGCCAGTGATTGTCTTGCCTGCAGTCGTCAGAACGGTGACCTGAGAAAACTCCTTGTCAATTTTCTGCGACGGATGAAGCAGCGAATTGACCAGATCTTCGTCCGACATTTTCGTCTGCAACTTTGTCAGATCCGGTCCCAGACGAGGAGTGCCTGCCGGTGGATCATGACAGGCGAAACAGGCCGCTGCCGACTTATAGAACAACGTCTTGCCACGAGCCGCGTTGCCTCGCGACATGGCCAGTTCAGCCAGTTGAACGGCGTTTTCGCTGAGCAGTTCTTTTTCCAGTTCGACATTGGAAATCACGACCTCAACATCGTCACCTTCCGCCATCAGTTCCTTTTCCAGCGGATGCTGTTCCAGCAACTCTTCCGGCTTCCAGAACACGCTTCGGCCCGCCGATTCCGCTCGAACTTTGGCTACCGTCTTTGCATCGATGACGGATGCTTTGTTCCCCCACGTATTGCGAACAAACGTCAGCACGGCGGCAAGGTCGTCGTCTTTCAAAAGGTCTCGAAACGCGGTCATCGGCGGAACGCCTCGGGCCGGATCGTAGGTCTTGCCGCGAACTGTCAGTTTGCCCCACATGCCGTGCAAGGCCAGTTTAATCAGGCGATCTTCGCTTCCGGTTACCCACGGGCTTCCGACCAACGTTGGATAGACAGTTCCATTTCCCTGGCCGGTTGTCAGGTGACATGTGGCACAGTGAGATTCACGTTGGAAAATGTCGGCACCTTTTTTGTACACATTGTGGTACTTGCGATCGAGGTGATTAGGCGGCCGGTAATTCACGATTTTCATTTCCGGCGGAGCGGCAAAGTCTGTGGCCCCCTTGACGTCGAACTTCTCCCAGAAGTGCTTGACCGTACGAGCGGCCACTGCAGCATGAGGAACTTCAGACGCCAGCAGCTTATTCAGCATGTCCTGATTTTTTACGTCATGCTGCTGATGCAGCCACAACGCTTCCAGCAAATGGTGAGCTTCCGCTTCGTCGTTGGGGTTGAAGTTGGCGGCCCACTTTACAGCGGCTGCGATAACGGCATCTGAGTCTCGACTGCTGAGTTCAAGGCGTGAACGGTGGCGAACACCGTTCACAGGATGCTTCAGGTTTTCCAGAAGCGCTTCGATCGGCTGACCGTGAATCGCAACGGGTGCCTGCAGAGGTCGATCCTTGACCGTCAGTCGCAGAATACGACCGTGCTTGTGGTCGCGACTGGGGTCTCGAATATTGTGCTGCATGTGGCCAATGATCATGTTGTGCCAGTCAGCCACGTACAGTGCGCCGTCTTCGCCGACGATTGCGTCGCTAGGACGGAAGTTCCGGTCTTCGCCGTTCAGCAATTCGATTCCAGGCGTGCCCCAGACATCACCGTACTCGCGTTTGCCGCCGTCTCCTCGGTCGAGGTCGTATTGTTTAATGCCCAGAAAACCAATCACATTCAGGATCAGAAAATCGTCCTGCATGTCTTCGGGAAAGTGGCTGGACGAAAGAATCTCGTTGGCCGGAACCGGGCGAAATTCCTGAGTCAGCAACGTGTGCATCTGGAAGCCGTTGTTCTTCGGGCGGACTTGATACGACTTTCCGCCGGTTCCATCGTTCGCGTAGCAATAGCCCCATGAATCGAAACTGGTTCCGTGTGGATTGGGGCTGTTGGCTGCAATTGGAGTAATCGCGAATGTGCGAGGATCGAAGCGATACAGGCCCGAACCGCCGGTGTTCAGGTTTTGCTTCCACGGCGTTTCGTGGTTGTGAACCAGAAAGATTCCGCTTTGCCAATAGATGCCACCGTCTGGTCCATAGATCAGATTATTGGCCGCATGATGAGTATCTGATGTGCCGAGCCCCTGCAGAATCGGGTAACGAACGTCGGCCTTGTCATCGCCGTCGGTGTCTTTCAGAAACAGCAGGTCAGGACCAGAAGTCACCAACACGCCGCCGCCCCAGAATTCAAATCCCAGCGGGTTATGCACGTGTGCAAACACCTTGCGAGAATCAGCGACTCCGTCGTTGTTGGTGTCCTCAAAAATCATCAGGCTGTCTTTGAGTTCCGCTCCTGGTTCCCACTTGGGATACGAATTCCAGCTGGCGGCCCACAGACGACCTTTGCCGTCCACCTGCAACTGCACGGGATTCGCGAAGTCAGGGAACATGACTTCCGACGCAAACACGTTTAGCTGAAAACCATCGGGCACCTTAATCTGTTTCAGGCTGTCTTCAGGGCTCAGATAGTCTGTGCTCCCTTCCTTGACGGCGCTGGAGCTTTTACTTCCGCCACCCACATTCGAAATCACTTCAATCGGTGGTGGAACATTGCTGTCATCGACTGCGATTGTTTGCCCTTCGGCAGCCGCCCAAATCACTTTATCGCGATTGGCCGACATCAGATCGAGCATCTTCAGTTCATGCGTCAGGACGTCGGCGTTGGTTTGCCCGTCCACGAAACTCAAGACTGACCGACTGCCCCAGATATCGTTTCCGTCTGTCGCTCGATAGCGATTGTGCCAGTGCCAGTTCTTGTCTTTAATCGCGGCATACACCGCAGACAGGCTGTTTGCCGGCGGTGCTGGAATGCCCAGCAGGCGATCTGAAATGATGCCGGCCAGTTGCTCATAACCTTTGGCGTTCAGGTGAATTCCATTCAGCGTGAATTGTTCGTCGCTGGTCTGAAACAGATTCAGCGTCGGGGAATACAAATCAACGAACGTCGCCTGTGAAGCAGCTGCCGCCTTTTGAGTGGCAACTGTGTAGGCTTTGAGATTGGTGTTGAGTTCCGTTCCTTCCGGAAGATGCGGGCTGCCCGTGTTTTCGTAGGCAATTGGACTAAACAACACAAAGCGAGCATCAACACCGGCTTGCTTTCGCAACGCACGATAGCTTTCAACCAGCTTCACCAGTTCGCCTTCGTACGCGGCTGCACCTGCCGGGCCGGCGTGTGATTCGTTGTATCCGTACATGATAAAGATCACGTCCGGAGCGACATGCTGCAGGTATTCCGTGTCGTTGGTGAAACCCGCGTTTCTAGGGCGTTTATTGACCATGTCACCGGAAAAGCTCATGTTCCGAAAACGAACATTCAGGCCCTTCAAATTGGCCTGCAGCACGGTCTCAACCCAAGGATCATGCTGCATGCGGTCAGCAAGACCATTGCCGAAAATGGCCACGACGTCATTCTGTTTGAATTCGAATGACGTGTCCGCGATTGCAGCTGTTGAGCTGAATAGCGTCAACAGCATCATCATCGCGAACGGCAGACGATGCCGTCGGCGGGTGACACCAGGCGGCGAGGTGTTTAGAAATCGAAAAAGCATCAGGCAGGGTCTCACTGAGGTAAAAAACGTGGATAGGTTGGTGTTAGTTGCAGGAATCGAACCTGTGGACTTTTCTAACGAGGCTGTGCCTCAGACCATTTGAGCTACCGCTCAGAAACGCGACTCCGTCGCTCAGAAAACTTGACTCAACATGAACAAGTTTGCTGCGATAAAGAAGTGTAAATTAGTTTTCAAGGTATTTGAATGACTATAACACTGTACATTTTGTTGTGGACGAAGTTGCTGGCCAAGTCGCGGAATTTGTTTTCATCGCCCAATGGTACGTCAACCGAGTAAGAAGGTCGCTGTAGACCGCGTAATTTGCAACCGTCAATGCAAAATGAGTGTGCTGTGGTTGTTTTATTTTGAACGAATTAATAGAGGTCAGCAGACAGCACGCGTTCCAATTCAGCTGCTCGAGCCACCTGCCAGCAACAGCACGCTAATATTTAGCACGCGACTATTCAGAAATCGTCAGCAGCACGTTTTGAAGTTCGCCGTCAAACGCAAAGTCTGCCTGGTGATCGCCGACGATTCCGGCCAGGTCTGTCCCCACCTGAATTCCATCGGCAGGCATCGCGTTCAGCAGTCCAGAGACTTTGCCGCTGGACTGCGTTTGGTTTTCGTAAGCAATGGTCACCGACGCGTCTTTATTCAGAGTGACCTTCAATGTTCCAGCCTGCTTTGGAGCTGAAGTGGACACAGTCGACAGTTGACCATTGCGTCGCACGGCAAACCAGACTTTGCCTGCTTTTTGATAGATTGAAAAGCCGGCCGAGGAACCGCCTTGAGCAACTAGAACTCCCTGAGTGCCCGGCTTGGCAATTTTGATGGATACCGTGAAGGCTTTATCTTTCAGCATGGGAGCCTGCGGTTTCGGAAGATCTGTGCCAGCTTTCATGTTGAATTTTTTCTTGTTGGAAAGCTTGCCATCATCCGACTTGCCTTTCGCATACGGAGTCAGAGGCAACACGTTCGCTCGTTCTGCATAACGTTGCCACATGTCTGTCAGCTTCTTCACCATGGCTGGATCACTGGTTGCCAGGTCATTCTGTTCAGACCGATCATTCGCGATGTTGTACAGTTCCCATGGGCCAGTACTACCTTTTGCGACCAGCTTCCAGTCGCCCACTCGGACAGCTCGATTGCCTTCGTGTTCCCAGTAAATGGCTTCGCGTTCAATGGTCTTGCCGTTAAAGGCGGGAACCAGGCTGCGACCTTCCAACGGAGTAATTGACTGCCCCTTCCATTGAGCGGGATAGTCGGCTTTAGCAACGTCAACGCAGGTGGCCATAATATCGATTAAGTGACCGGCCTGATGTTCCAGTTCTCCTTTGCGAACGACACCGGCGGGCCAGTGAGCGATCAAAGGCGTGCTGATACCGCCTTCATGCACCCAATGCTTGTATTCTCGAAACGGCGTATTGGAAACATTGGCCCAGCCACGACCATACGCGATGTAAGTGTCTGCAGGGCCCGGCATCACATTCGGCCCCTGTACAACGGGCCATCCGTCGCGAGACTTTTCGGGAATCATATTCACCTGCAGCTCATTCGCAGGCATCGCGATTCCGGGACTTGCGGGACGCTCGATCAGGCCCTTTTTCGGCGTACGACCAAGCCCTTCTGCGCAGCCGCCGTTATCCTGCATAAACAACACTAAAGTGTTGTCGTAGCGATTGGTGCTTCGAAGGCTGTTCACGATTTTGCCGATGCCCTGATCCATGCGATCCACCATCGCCGCATAAACTTCCATGCAGCGTCGTTCCCATTCTTTATGTTCAACCTTGTCCCAGTCTTCTGCCTGAGCAGACATCTGTATGTCGGATGGCACCACGCCCAGTTCTTTCATACGTTTCAGTCGCGATGCTCGGAATGCCGCGTATCCTGCGTCATACCGGCCTTTGTACTTTTCGATGTCCTGTGGCAACGCGTGCATCGGCCAGTGAGCTGCCGTATAGGCGACATACATAAAGAACGGCTGGTCTGCGTTGGTCGCATGATGTTCGTCGATAAACCGACAGGCGTGGTCGCTGATGGCGTCTGTGTAGTAATAGGTTTCCGGCTTGTATTCCGGATCTGCTGCGGGAGAAATCTGAGTGTTGTCGCGAGTCAGCGAATTGGGGTCGAAGAAACTTCCGGCTCCATGAATCGTGCCATAGAACCGATCAAAGCCTCGCTGCAGCGGCCAGTTGTCTTTTGAACCATCCGGCTTCACCTGTTTTGTGACATGCCACTTGCCTGCCATGTACGTTCCATAACCGGCACCTCGCAACACTTCGGCCATGGTCATGCAGTGCCGGTTCAGTTCGCCTCTGTAACCATCCAGCCCGTGATCGTCCATCATGTGGCCCACGCCAGCCTGATGCGGATACAGCCCGCTAAGTAAGGATGCTCTTGTGGGGCAGCAACGAGCTGTGTTGTAGAACTGAGTGAATCGTAATCCGTTCTTGGCAAGTCCATCCAGCACGGGCGTATCAATTTCACTGCCGTAGCAACCGATGTCTGAATAGCCCATGTCGTCGGAAAGAATGACGATAATGTTGGGGCGATCGGCGGCGTTGGAAAACGAAGAAACGGAAAGCCATGCGATCAGCAATATCGAAGAACGCAGCGGTTGGAAGATTCGTTGCATAAGATTTGGGTGAGCTTCGAAACTGGAAGGTGATTGCGGAACGTAGTCCGGGTGTGGGCGTAGTCAGGTCGTCTGAATTGTCAGGCTACCAAGTCGCCCGGCCAAATTCCAAGCCGTTGGCGGCGTCTTAAGATATCTACGTTATTGTGTCCGCAGAATGAGCTGTGCCAATGGTGGAAGGCCGATCGCGGTGCCGGCAAGCATTCGGGGCTTCCTCTACAAACTTAGTCCACCCGAGAAGCCTGCAGGCCTGCAGTGGGAATGCCGCTGCTGTAACGCAATCGCCGGGGCAAGAGCTTGTAAATATCTGAGCAGTTGCGCGTTGCTTTCGTGGTCTGCCGAGTATAATTCCAGACTGCGGCGCACTTTTGCTCTGGTTTTGAGGCCTTTCAGTACTTTCTTCTTTGTCGGGAAGAGACGCGTGAAAGGCGAAAAATCCAGTGTTTTTTAGTGACTGGTGCCGGATTATTGGCTGGAAGTCAGTTATTCGATCCAGTTTTCGCCGCATTCAGCCGATCAGGCTGGAAATTCAGGCGGTGGATCATTAACTTCCCCTGCCTACTGTATTTCGGTCTGGGGTATCAGTGTTGCCCGGACAAAACCAAGTCGATCCTTAACGATCATCGATTCATGCCAAATATTGCAGCTGCCAAAAAGTATCTGAAACAGAGTTCAGCTCGTCGATTGCGAAATCGTATGCAGCGTTCCGTTCTGCGTAACAGAATCAAGGGATTCCGTACTCTGATGGAAGCCGGTACAACTCAGGAAGAAGCGGATAAGCAATTCGCTCTTGTTGTTAAGTGCCTTGACCAGTCAGCCGCTAAGAATCTGATTCACGCCAACGTTGCTTCTCGTACGAAGTCTCGTCTTGCTGCGTTGAAGAAGAAGACTCTTAGCTAAGCATTCGTGCTGAAATCAGCATAATATCAATGTGGCTGCGATTCTTCGGGATCGCTGCCACTTTTTGTTGCGCGGTGTCTACCTCGCTGCTCGCCTCGCATCCAGGGGTTGAGCTTCTGCCGCAAGAGTGAACTTAGAGTCTTACTGAAAATTATGCGCGCATGTTGGTCGTAGCGACAACGGAGCGGCTCGGCGATTCGAGCGTTACACGTCTTCCCGCCAACCACGCCACTGGGTCAAGGGCGAAGCCCTTGTTAGGCTGACGCCTCGATGCCTGAAAGCGACGTAATTCGAAGGCCCGCCTGACTGTGAAGAGTTAAGATGCCACTGAACGACGCTGATTCGCCCTTTTTTCATATGGAATGGGTCGTTGCCGAAGAAGTCATTGACCGCAATCTGCATGTAAACAACGTCGCCTATGTTAAGTGGATGCAGGACGTTGCGGTTACTCACTCCAAAGCGTGTATTGGTCCTGACGCTGTGCGAGCCAACGGCTACACCTGGGTGGCAAGGTCTCACCACATCGAATACCTGAAGCCCGCTGTGCTGGGTGATGTGATTGATATTTCGACGTGGTTGACCAGCATTCGTCGAGTCCGTTGCCAGCGGAAATATGAATTTCGCCGTTTGGCAGATGACCAGTTGATTGCTCGAGGAGAAACGGACTGGGTGTTTGTCGACGCGGAATCCGGTAGGCCGGCGTCCATTCCGGATTCCATCAGGACAGCATTTCCAATTGTTCCGGCAGAAGGTGACACATCCACAACTAAGTGAATCCTGTGCGGTTGAGGCAGGTCGACGGGTGGCCGTGGTACGGGCGAAATCACGGATTTCGTTCGGAAATTCATTCGATGAACACACGCAAGGGCGGTAAGTTGCGAGCGTTTTCCATGTTCGGCGGAACTTTGTCCTGCTACCATTTCAGACTATGAATTCAGCAGACAACAACCAGGACGACGAACGCGAAGAACGGCTGGCAGATGTGCTGGACGCGATGCTGAACGGATCGCGCAACGGGTCATCCGCTGAACTTCTGGATCAGGCCGTTCGCGAAAACCCTGATCTGGAACAGGACATTCGAGAACTTTATGCCACCGCGATGATCGCCAGCGATGTCGCCATGTTTCAATCGGCTGAAGTAAGTCGCATTCTGGATGGTTCCGGCAGCAACCCGGTACTTTCGCCAACTGGCTCGGCGGTTGGCAGCAGTATTGGTGATTACGACTTGCAGGAAGAAGTCGGTCGCGGCGGCATGGGAGTCGTATATCGAGCCTACCAGCGCAGCCTTGATCGAATCGTCGCGTTAAAGATGATTCCTAATGCGGCGTTTGCGGCAAGTCAGGATCTTGCCAGACTTCGCGCAGAAGCACTTGCCGCTGCTCGCTTGAATCATCCCAACATTGTTCCCGTTTACGAAGTGGGCGAACACAACGGGCAACCGTGGTTCAGTATGCAGTTTCTTGAAGGCGTGACGCTGTCGCAACGTCTGGCAAACGGCCCGATGAACGCGGAGCAGGCCGTGAAGCTGTTAATTCCGGTTGTGGAAGCAATCGGTTCGGCTCACCGATCCGGCGTACTGCATCGCGACCTGAAACCGTCAAACATCCTGATTTCAGTCGATGGAGAACCCTACGTGACCGACTTCGGTCTGGCCAAACGAGTTCCCGTCCCGAGCGAAACCGTGCCCAGCGAAAGAGCGGCAGGCGATGGCCGTAAAGAAGACGCCAACCTGACGCTTAGCGGATCAATTCTGGGAACTCCATCGTGGATGTCTCCCGAACAGGCGGCTGGCCAGACGGCTTCAATCGATGTCACCACGGACGTGTACAGCCTGGGAGCAATTCTGTTCGCGTTGCTGACAGGGCGTCCGCCGTTTCAGTCGTCCAGTCCTCTGGATACGTTGCTGATGGTGATGGAACAGGACCCGCCGGCCATTCGAGTTCTTAATTCCAGAATCGACGCGGACCTGGAAATGGTGGTAATGAAGTGCCTGCAGAAGCCTCGCGATCTGCGATATTCTTCCGCTGACGAACTGGCTGCAGACTTGCGAGCATGGTTGAATCACGAACCGGTTCAGGCACGACAATCGACGGTGATGAACGTGATTACTCGGTTGTTCAGAGAATCGCATCATGCCGCAATTCTTCAGAACTGGGGACTGCTTTGGATGTGGCACAGCCTGGTACTGTTGGTGCTGTGCTTCACCACAAACGCATTTCAGTTTGCCGGAATCACGTCTCGCCTGCCATACATTGGACTGTGGGTGTTTGGGCTCGGCATGTGGGCCGCCATTTTCTGGAATTTGCGAAGTCGTTCCGGCCCGATTACAGCTATTGAACGCCAGGTGGCTCATGTTTGGGGCGGCAGTATGATCGCTTCGTCGATGCTGTTCTGGGTAGAATACGTGTTGGGTGAACCCGTGCTGGAGTTCTCTCCCGTGTTGGGTTGCATCGCCGGAATTGTGTTCTTAGCGAAGGCGGGGATGCTTTCGGGGCAATTCTATTTTCAATCGATCGCGTTGTTCGGATCATCCGTTGTGATGGCTGCGATGAGCCGCAACGCTCCTGTCAATTACAGCATTTCGCTGTTCGGCATCGTCTCCGGCCTGGCCTTCTTCATTCCCGGCCTGAAGTACTACCGCCAACAGCGAAGACGTTGAAGCCATCTGCCTCGAAGCATTTCCGCCACCAAACGGGGTGCAGTCACGGATTGTGGCCGAATTGAGATTATTGGCGATGGGTGGCCCGCGTTTCGTTCGCGCGTTTCCTTCGCAAGCTCAGCCCAACCTTCGGCCACCCATATGAAAACGGCGGTCTCGTTTTCTGGCGGACCTACTTAGCTGGCACTTGCATCGTCGCTGGTTGAGGTCTTTGCCGCTGGTGATGTTTCGCCCTTGATCATGCGAGCGATGTTGCTGCGATGTCGCCAGATAATCAACAGTGGAATTGCGATAGCGAACAGCGTCAAAGACATCTGATCTTTCGAGTACGCAGCGTCGCCCATCAGCCACAACTGCACACATCCAAACGTGATTGCCGCCGCCATCGAAGCCAGAGCGACAATTCGAGTAGTGCCGGCAATGACCGCAAAAACCAGGAACGCGATTCCAACTGCCTTGGGGGCCAGAATTAATACAACGCCCAACGCCGTTGCGACTCCCTTGCCGCCTCGCAGTTTCAGGTACACGGGGTACATGTGTCCCAGAATTGCGCAAATTCCGGTCGCTACGGGCAAGTGCCAGTGCAGTGATTCCGGCTGATGATTAACGGCATACCAGGCGGCTCCCCAGGTAGGCAGCAGTCCTTTCATGGCGTCAAGAAACAGGACAAGTCCGCCCCATTTCCACCCCAGAACTCGCCCCACGTTGGTAGCGCCGATGTTTCCGCTGCCGTGGTTGCGGATGTCGTCTTTTAGAATGGACCGGCCCAGCAGATAGCCGAAAGGAATTCCGCCGACCAGCAAGCCCATCAGGCAACAAATTAAGATAACCACAAGTTACCAGTTTCAGACAAAGGGTTCTTTACGGCCACAGGGCTGCGACCGCTTACGGCAGTATGTTCGAATATTCAACGGTTTTCGGCAATTCAGAGATCATGACTGGTCGTAAAGTGAGAATTCGTCTACAAACAGGCGTCTCGCAGCACGGAATGGGTTGCGTTGAATTGTTCAGCATTTTTCACTCACTTTCCATCAAGGACGATTGGAATGAGTACTTTCGGATCTTTGCCCATATCTGCGGGTCTTTTGCCGGTGCGCCACGGCAATCTGCTGGACTTTCCTCAGGATCCGATTGCCTGCATGCGAAGCCTGCACGCCGAATTTGGCGATCTGGCAGTCCTGGAAGATCAGGGCCAGCGAATCGCCTTCGTGTTTTCGCCGGAATATAATCGCCAGGTTCTTTCAGATCCCAACACCTACCTTTCGCAGTTCTTTGCGGTTCGAGGTGGACGTCGGTCTGCTCAACGGCGAGTCACATCCGGACTGCTGAGCATGAACGGGGCGGAACACCGTGAAAGCCGTCGCGTGATGATGGACGTTTTCACCAAGCGAGTGCTGCCTCAATACCACGAAACAATCACTGAGATCACCGACGACCTGATGCAGGATTGGCAGGTTGGTCAGCAGCATGACCTGAACACCGAAATGGTGCACTTCATGCTGAGAATGACCAGCGCTTTGTTGTTCGGAGTCAATGATGCACAGTACTCAGTCGAACTGGGAAACAAAATCGACGCCTGGGTGCGGCAGAATCACGAAGTCGGCATGGGGGCACTGGTATCTTCGCCCGAATTTTCTGATCGCTACGACCAACTGCTTAGCATGGCGGATGATCTGGAAGACAGCATCAAACAGATGTTCCAGAAGCATCGAACAGCCAACACTGAAAAACGTTCCGACGTATTAAGCCTGATGTTTCAGGCTCAGGCTTCAGAACAACAACTCAGCGACGAAAAGCTGGTGGGACACGCGACATTGACGTTTGCTGCGGCTCACCTAACAACCGCTCACACGTTTAGCTGGACACTGTTTCTGCTGGCACAGCATCCTGAAGTGATGCAGAAACTGGCTGACGAGCTGGAAAACAACACCACGGGAGATCACCCCAGTTTTGATGAACTGAAATCGCTTAGCTATCTTGAAGCCGTGATTAAAGAAAGCATGCGAGTGATGCCGGCGTCGTCGTATTCACAACGCATCAGCGCCATGCAAACCCAGCTTGGTCCATTAACGCTGCCCGCTGGAACTCCGGTTATCTTCAGCCAGTTTATTACTCACCATCGAGAAGACCTGTTCAAAAACCCTGACGAGTTTCGTCCGGAACGCTGGGCCAGTATTTCTCCCGGTGCTTACGAATACCTGCCTTTTGGAGCTGGCCCCAGAATGTGCATCGGTGCTTCTTTGGCAATGGTTGAACTTCGAACAGTGCTGGCCGTCATTCTGAAACGCTTTCACTTTCAGGCCGTGGCGAATTCTGAAGTGAATGGACGTGTGATCTCCACAATGTTGGGGCCAACCAGCAGCATCGACGCCGTTTTGCACAGTGCGGATGTCGTGCCAGACGCAGTTCCAGTTTATGGATCTATTCACGATCTGGTGAAGATGCCAGCTTCGACAAAACCAATCGCGATTCGTCGAGCTGCCTAGCAAGGGCTTCGCCCTTGACCCGCTGGCGTGGCGTGCGAGAGCACGTGGATCGTTCTAATCGCCGAGCCGCTCCGTTGTCGCTGTATCGAAAACGCGAGCAGCGGGCGGATCATTTTGAGTAAGATTTATTGGAAAACGCCAAGCCAAGATCAGCCTGGATCAGCCGCAGGGCGTTAGCCCCGGTTCTCTTTCCGTACTTCGCATAGACTGCGGCTAGCGCCGTGCGGCTGATGTCGTTATTCGTCACGCGGCAAGAATACAGGAAATGGGATGGCACCTGGCGCTGTCTAACTCAAACAGCAGTCGATTTTACCTTCATCAATCGGTTGCAACAGACGTGGGAAAGCGATTTTTCGATGCCGGAACGCAGCGACGAAGAAGTGACCGCATGGCACGAAGCGGGCCATGCCTTTGTGGCCGTGTATCTGGGCGGCGACGTGCAGTCGTTATCGATTGACCCCGATTGGGACGATGGCCCTCAAAGATTCGGTGATACCACCGTGCATTGGCAGGCCGGTCGATTTACAGAACAGCAGCTGAGGGAAAATGCGGTGCTGGTTTGCCTGGCTGGCCCGGTTGTGGAAATGCTTCACAAGGGAGACGAGTTCCACCCAGCGACGGTTGCCGAGTGGTCTCAGGATTGGCGGATGGCGTGGCAGGCCGCAGACTTCATTCTCAACCAACAGCAGCGGATGACGTTTCTGGAACAGGTTACAAAAGATCTGTACCGAATTCTGTCGCAGTCAAACCACTGGGCGGCCATTGGCGCACTGGTTGACCATTTGCTGGCCTATGAAGTGATGGAAGGCGAAACCGTTCACGAAATTGTGGCGGAATGGGTGAGCGTACGCTGATTTGCTCACAACCTGGCCGCGACTAAATCGACAGTTTGCACAACTGGTGCCTGAGCAGCCGAAATCGCCGGACTTGGGGTTCCATTGACGCCGGAAATCGGTTCTTCACCGCTCACCATCACGCCAGTTTCATCACCCGACAAAACTGGTGATGAGAAAAGTCACCAGGTGATTGGCTTTCCACGATTGTTCAAAGCGGGCCATTGAAGCCATGTTGCTGATCACAGATCCCGCTGCAGTCGTTTCAGGCCTTCTTCCATGCTTACGATGGGAGTGAATCCGAAATCGCGGATGGCCGCGTTGATGCTGTAGCTGTGCGATCCTGCCAGTTGAGCGGCCACAAAGCGAGTCATCGGTGGTTCGCCGGAAAGCCGCAGCCACTTCCACGCGGCTTCCATCGTGCTTCCAATGCGATGGGCGGCGGCATACGAAATCGACTTCTTCACCGGAGGCAGATTCGCCAACGTCAGCAGTTGATCGATCCACTGCCAAAGGTTCACTGCGTCGGGTTCATTGATGAAGTACGGCTTTCCTGCGGCGGCTGTTGAGTTTCGCAGCGATTCTTCCACTTGAATATGAGCGGCAGCGGCGTTTTCCACGTTCACCACGGACACAACATTTGTGCCGTCTCCCACGCGTCGCAGTCGTCCGGATTTGGCTTTGGCGATGAGTCGAGGAATGAGATGGTTGTCTCGACGCCCCCAGATCAGATGAGGTCTTAGTGAAGTTGTTCGCAGCCCGTTAACATCATTCGCTGCCAGTACGGCTTGCTCGCCCAGAGCCTTGGAATGAGGATAGTGGCATAGCCAGTTGGTGGGATACGGCAGCGATTCGTCGGCGTCGATGTGGTCATGTCCGTCGAACACAACGCTGGGCGAACTGGTGTAGATTAACCGCTGAACATTTTGCTGCTGACAGGCGGCCACAACATTTTGAGTGCCAACCGTGTTGGTGGAATGATAGCGTTCCCAGGGCCCCCAGATGCCGGGTACGGCGGCGACGTGAAAGACGGCATCGATGTTTGCACACGCCCCGCTAACCGCAGCAAAATCGCTTAAATCGCCGTTGAGGACTTCCACATCAAGCTGTTTTAAAGCTGGATAGTTGCTTCGACAGAACACTCGCACATCGTGCCCGTTGCCACGCAACTGTTCGACGATGTACAGCCCCAGAAACCCGCCTCCTCCAGTTACCAGCATTCGCATCAGATCGGGGCTTGTTGGTTTAGCCGCTTAGCGACGGCATGTATCACGAATGTCAGACACCAATCGTCCAACACGTAGGGCCGGTTCCCACCGGCCAAACATTCAGCAACGGCCGGTAGGAACCGGCCCTACGTTCAGGCAAGCAAATTCTAGTTGGTGTGGAAGTTGTTTTGCGAAACCGTCGCCGTTGTCTTGTTGGCTTCTTTTCGGCCCTGCTCCCACTTGGCAACGCCGGATTCAATGAACCTGGCAAAGTTGTCGGCGCTTTGTACTCCACCAACGGTCGCCAGAATTTCTTTGCCGTCTGGCGAAACAATGGCGTAAGCGGGCAAGGCAACACTTTTCAACCAGTTGCGTTGTAGATCCAGGTTACGCGCCAGCAAGCGTTTACGTTCTTCGACGTTAGCCACAGGAACAGAGTCAGTATAAACCTGAACTCGTTCGAGCCCCTCGATCAGCGACTGAATCCGTGGCGTTGAAATGACCGTCTGTTCCATAACGCGACAGTTGTGGCACAACACACCCGTGACATCAACAAAAATTGGTCGATCCGCTTCAGAAGCAGACACAACAGCTTCGTCAAAGTCCAGAGAAAACGGCAACCCTTCGTGTTCTCGTTGTGGAGCAAAGGCTGCGATCTGTTTCCAGATAATTCCTTCAGGTGCCTTTTCTCCCAACAGCCCGATTCCCATGTAGGAAGCCAGGCCGAAGAAACAGATCGCCATCAAACAGCGAACCGGTCCGATCACTCCTCCCGGAGAATCATGGGGCAGGCGGAACAATCCCAGAAGATAGGCTCCAGTTACCGCGGCAATCGCAATCCAGGCACCAACGACCAGCGAAAAATCCAAAAGCTGCGGCTTCCCGACACCGCCGAATCCAATGTCGGCGATGCTTAGAAACTTCATAACGATGGCCAGTTCCAGCAGTCCCAGAGTCACTTTAACGCTGTTCATCCAGCCACCGCTTTTCGGCAGCTTCTTCAGCATGGAAGGAAACAGAGCCAGCAGGAAAAAGGGCGACGCAAATGCCGTCGAAAACGCGATCATGCCAATAATCGGCTTCAAGAAAGATCCCCCGGCGGCAACTACCAGCAGCGAGCCCACAAAGGCGAACGTGCAGGTGAAGGAAACCAGAGTGAATGTCAACGCCATAAACAGCACTCCGGCAACTCCGCCGGAATCCTGCTTCTTGGAAGACCACGTCAGTAACCACGAGGGAATTCTGATTTCAAACATTCCCAGCAGCATCAGTGAAAACACAATAAAGATGGCGGCAAACGCCAGGTTCAGCCAGCGATTGCCCGCCAGCGTCGGCAAAGCGGTTGGCCCCACAAGCACGGCCACTGAAAGTCCCAGAACCGTGAATGCTCCGATGATGCCCAGGCAGTAAATCACCGCCAGCTTTAATGTGGAACCCGGGCGGTCTTCGCCCTGTTTCAAAAAGTAGCTGACGGTAACGGGGATCATTGGGAATACGCATGGCGTCAGTAGCGACAGAAAGCCAGCACTGACGGCAGACAGGATGAAAGGCATCAACCCAGCCAGTGACAGCGGTGTACCTGAACCATCATCCGCAGCATCCCCGGATTCAGGATCTGTGGCAGTTCCTGCAATTGCAATCAGGTTTGTGTTGTCAGAACCGTTCAGGCCCACTGCAAAGTTGACGGTTGTGGGGTTCAGGCACGACTTGTGAGTACACACCTGAAAATAGATTGAACCTTCAACGTAAACGGCGTCGTCGGTCAGTACGAACTCCCGATTCCAGGTAACTTTGTCGTAATGCGATTCCAGAATTGTGTCTGGCAGCGGCGTTTCAATTTTTGGTTCAGGCGTGGCGACAAAGTTCTTCCACGATTCTTCCAGTCCCTTTGTTCCGGCCAACGTAATCTTTGTGGGAACTCCACCCAGCGTTTCCGGATCCATGGTGATGGAATACGTGTGCCATGGTTGAGCGATCTCGGCTGTGATCGAAAGAGTCACATATTCGCCAGCCTTTGCATCGGCGGGCGACAGCGACACCGTGTAACGAATCGGCGATTCCTTCACGTCGGCAGGCAGGTCCAGTTTTGGCACAACAACCTGGGTGGCCCCAACTTGAGCACCGGTGGCAGTTGCGATTTCCGGCTGAGCCGCGACTGACGTTCCCGCAGGCAGGCTGCCTGGCTGATAACCAGCGGGCATCGACGCGGTAAACTTCTCCGGAGGTTGAATCGGATAGCACGAACCACCTTCTCCCGAAGAACAGTACATCCCTTCCAAAGAACCGGAAATCTTCAAGTCAGCTTGAACCGGCCCCAGGTTATTCTTGATTCGTTGAGTCCAAGTGGCCTTGCCAAAGAATTTCTCGATCGCCCCAAGATACTGGTCATTAACCTTCTTGGGTTCTCGATCCGCCTTAATTCCGCCAACGGCTTCGAAGCCATTGGGGGCAGATAAAGCGATCTTTGTGGCTGCACCGAAGGCTGGATTGGTCGAGTAAATGTAGTGGTTTGGCGGAAGCACCACTGTTACCTGCACGTCCACAGATGAGGCATCAACGGGGATTAAGACCGCCGATATGGAAATGCCCGTGTTTTCTGATTCACCGCCGAAACCTCCACCATTTCCTAAGAAGTCGGGAAATCCATTCTGAGCAGACGCTGGGTTCAGGGAACTCAGGCAGCAAAGCAGCAAAACTGTGGAGATTCGAAACATAGCAATATTCCGCGAACAGGGTCGCATGAAGATAAGCGTGAGGACATCAGGCAGGATTCGCCGCGATCACATTAAGTTAAGTGTTCAATCGGCTTTATGACATTATTGCCTTGTTGAACCTTACTTGGAAAGCCAACAGCTTGAGAAGACCGCTTTAGATTCTTCTGCAGTGCCGCAACAAAGTGTCGTTTCTGCTGTCTGAAGCGCCATTTTCCGGGTTTTAACTGCGAAACATGCCGGTTGCAAGAAACCGGCCACAATCAATTTACGCTTGGTTGAGTCTGCCGATAAGTCCGGTCCGGCAATTTTCAGCCGAAAAGCAACCATCTGTCGAAACCGCAGATTACCCACATTCACGCCCCCAAAGTAGCCATCACGCTCCGCCGTGATAAGCATCGCGTAACCAACGTGCCTGAAGATTGCGTTCGCGGCAAAAATAGAGTCGGGTTAAACGGGAAACACATCATTTCCCACCGCGCAACGTATATTGCGTTCGCTGCGATATGAGACTTGGCGCAACTCAACACCCATCGAACGCTCAATCACCGTAGCCGTTCCGGACAACGTTAGGCCGTTGCAACAAGCCCCATCAGCGCGGCTCGTCACGGCGGAGCGTCACGGCTACTAAAAAAGCGACCGTGCTTTTGGCACGGTCGCTTTGATGATTTCCAACATGGCTGCTGACCGAAGTCAGACTAGCCCTGATAGAACGGGTGAGACGCGGTGTCTCGCTGGTTCAGCATTTCGTCTGCTGATGGCTCGTTCTTCATAGCTCGTTCGATAGATTCTTTAGTCGCAGCGTAGTTGTATTCGTAGATCTTCTTGTCGTCTTCAGCCTGCCAGTGAATGAATACACCGCAAACGATAACAAGGTTTTCAGCCTGATCTTTAGGGATCACGCCAGACTTAACACAGTCAGCCACAGCGTCAGCAACAGCCTTCTGAGCCGGGCCGAACATCTGTACAGCCTGCTTAGCACCTTTGATGGTCACTTTTGTGATCATCACGGTGGATGGCTTAACAGCGACGTTAGGAGCCATAACGGCCAGCAGATTGCTGTGACCCATTTTCTGGCTGGACAAAGCGTTAGCGAACGCGATGCCTACTGGGCCATTCTTGTCACCGATCATCAGATCGATATGAGCGACTTCGTTACCTTCACCAACCAGCGATTCACCAATGTACATTGACATTCCGGATCCTTTTCGAAATCAGCAACACCCGCGCGGGCGGAACGTTCTGATCACCACGCGATGCGCGGCAGTTGAGTTTGTATAAACGGGGAAACATCTTCTTCGGCAGGTCGTCCGTCCGAAATGAGCGCAGAGCCCCTCCTGAGCACGAAGCATCGCGACTTTCAATCGAATCTTCAAGCGTCCGCGAGATCCCATTCGGTACTGTCCCGATTTTCCTGGCATCGATTGACGCTTATGGCTGTTGGGTTGTTGTTTCTGTCGGGGCAGAACCAGTTTCTGTGGATTCGGCGTCCACCGCAGCTGGCTCATCCATAGGGGCGACCGAACGTATTTCGCTGCAACCGCTGGCCAACCCCAGCATAGTCAGAAGCACGGAAACGAACGCAAAACGCTTTAGAAAACAAGCTTTCATTGTGATTTCACCAAACGAATCAAGTGTCGAATTAGAGTCTTACTCAAAATCATGCGATCACGGTGCACGCGTGTTGGTCGTAGCGACAGTGGAGCGGCTCGGCGATTCGAACGTCCCATGTCTTCCAGCCAACCACGCCACCAGGTCAAGTGCGAAGCCCTTGTTAGGCTTCTTAAAACAGCGAAGTTGTTCACGTTTTGTCAAGTTTTCTGAGCGACGTAGTCGTGTTTCCGAGCGGCAGCTCGAATGGCTGAGGCACTGCCTCATTGGACTCGTGGCGGAAATTTCAGCGAATTTGGCGACAAAGCCGCGCCCCAAGCGCTCAGAGCTCCACCGGAACAGTTCATTGAATCGATGTTTCACCCCGGGCACTCGCGATCGTCAGGTGCAGTTGTAGACGTAACACTATTACTGCATAGACGTTACGTGAAATTGCCCATTATCGGGCTCAGCTTCACGCCTGCAATGCACATAAACTCTAACGGTTGTAAGGATTTTTACTAAGAATCGGGTCATACGGAACCGATAAGGATGAAGTCCGCTCGGGTTTTGTCTGTGCGAACAGGTGTTCTTTGACAACTTAATCTAAATACATGATCAGGTGCAGACACTGCATTTTGTGGGCTTTCAACCGCCTTGCAACGACAGTCTTTCATCAAGGGTCTTGACAGTAAGTCTATTGCGAGCATACATTTGAGTCGATCCAGCGAATGCCGGAATGAACTTAAAGCACCTTTCTCGGGAGACTTTGGTCGTGACCAAGAAAGAGATTGTGAAAGCAATTTCAGAAGAGCTGGGGTTAACTCAGCTTAAGACGAAAGAAATCGTGCAAAAGACGTTTGATGCCATCGTGGAAACGCTGGTCGCAGACGGTCGCATAGAACTTCGCAACTTCGGTGTATTCGAAGTGAAGAAGCGTGCGGCCAGAAAAGCACGAAATCCCCGAACGGGTGGTCAGGTAGAAGTACCGGCCAAATTCGTCGTGACTTTCAAGCCCGGCAAGGAAATGGAAGCTCGCGTTCTGCAAATGGAAGCTGAAGAACACGCCAGAGAACTGGCCGCCAAAGCGGCAGCGGCAGGACAACCTGCCAACAACGGCGTGCAACCTGGATTTGGCAGTCATTCGACGTCGAATCAGTTTGGAACTTCCAATGGAGTTCCCGGTCGTCCCGGCGGGAATTCTTCCGGTTACGGCGGCTTCAATCCAGATCCCGTTTATCGCCCACCGGCAGGTCCGTCTCCCACGGGGCACGGCAGCTAAGCAATCAACGACGGTTGGTGGAAACGGGTGACTGCGTTAGCAGCCAGTTCAGCAAGAAGAATGACTTCTGCGTCAGATCATGTTTTTAGGTTAAGTACATCGAGTGCGTCTTATTGGGGCATGTGCCTCAGGATCGCCAACACAACCGGAAACTGATTGATTCAGAAGCGACCGCAGCTTTGACAGGTTTAGTAAGACCTTGTGACTGCGAGTCGGGTCCATGGAAGGACATCACGATGAAACTGCGAAAACGCATGCTTACCTGTCTGCTGCTGGCCTGCACGTCTGTAAACATTGGATGTGCGTTGCCGATCTGGCATCCGTCGCCGGATATTCGCGCTCGACAGTTGATTTACTCGTCGGAAAGCATGCGACACATTCCTGAAATCTGGGAACGCGTTTGGGGTCTGGAACTACCCGACCTGGCGACTCCGTACCGAGTTCACGGCGGCGTTATCTAACAAGGGCTTCGCCCTTGACCCGGTGGCGTGGATCGCGGCAAGACGTGGAACGTTCGAACCGCCGAGCCGGTCCGTGGTCGCTGCTTCTGCATGCACACACGATTTCTGGTTAGCCGCCAGTGTCGATGGCTGCACGCGCCAATTCAAAACATGGCTTCAGGCCATTAAAGACCGCTCGCGTTTTTCGCGACGCGGTCCTTTTGCGTTTCTTGTGAATTCTGCAACCGCAAAATGCAAGGCAGAGGTGAATGGTGAGCGACGCACAATTCCAGCCACTGTCTGGATACCCTGCATGGTCTGAAGAAGTCATGTTGCAGCGTGCTGATGAGAATCTTTCGCACTCGCAATTGCGGCGAACCGTTCGCGACTTCAGTAAGGCACCTGTCGCTGACAGCATTGTGGAAGCGTGTCTGAAAACCGCCATGACGGCTCCCAGTGGAGCCAATCAGCAGCCGTGGACGTTTGTGTGGGTGAAGTCTACGGATGTTCGCCAGAAGATTCGCGGCGCGGCAGAAGCTGAAGAACGCGAATTTTATTCCGGTCGAGCGTCCACTGAATGGTTGGACGCGTTGGCTCAGTTTGGAACCGACGATCACAAGCCGTTTCTGGAAGACGCTCCCGTAATGATCGCCGTATTTGCAGAAGCCTGGAAGAACAACGGTGGCAGAAAGGCGAAAAACTATTACGTCAGTGAATCGGTTGGCATCGCGACCGGCTTTCTGATTGCCGCCTTACATCACGCCGGCCTGGCAACATTAACGCACACTCCCAGCCCCATGAAGTTTCTAAGCGATATTCTGCAGCGTCCGGATAACGAACGAGCGTACCTGCTGCTGATCGCCGGACACCCAGCAACCGATTGCCAGGTGCCCGTTATCACCAAACGCAGCTATGAAGACGTTGTGATTGTGCGATAGTTGCGCAACGCATGCACGGTGGTTGGCAGCAGCGGCACGCCACTCTACTCCCTAGAGACTTTTTGCTTAAGCGGATGCGTCCTTGCCCATTGCTTCAGATTGCATCTCTTTGCCTTCCATGGAGTCCCCTTCCATGGAGTCCCCTTCAATTGGGGCTCCCTCCATAACTTCTCCCTCCATCGCGTCCCCTTCCGGCTCCGCTATTTCTTCTTCGGTTGCGGGTGCTGGTAGTGTGTCTTCGCCCAATACCTGAACTTCGTATTCTCCAGGAAACAGAGCCGCTCCGCCGAAACTTCGGCCTTGCAACTTGAACGACTTTGTGTCTTCCGGTAACGCAAAGTACATGGTGCCGTTGGCGTCTTCGTGAACGCACACAGACTTACGTGGTGCGGCGATGGCTTCCACCGCATAGCCAAATGCTTTGACGTGAGCATTCAAGCCGAAGCCGTCGCGATAACGTTCTGCATCAAACACCACTGTTTCTCCAGACGCTTTTCGCAGCTTGTCGTTGCATAATTCTTTGCCGGCTTCGATGGTGTGCTGCAGGCGGCTGGAATTCAGCGAGACTTTGTTTTGACGGATCCAGTCAGACAACGTCAGGTCATTCGATGGATTCACGGCAAACCACATAAAGCCGTCACCGATGGAAACATCGACCACCAGGTTGGTTCCATCGCTGTTGATGCGACACGTCATTTGACTGCTGACGAAGGATTCCGTTTCGGTTTCAAACGCGGCCTGAACGGCTGCCTGCTGATCGCCCGTAAAGCCCAGATCTGCCAAGGGAAATGAAGCCGTGGGGATTTGCATCCTGATCGCTCTGGATGCTCGCAAAGTTCCTTTCAATTCCGGTTGCTGCACGTTCATGATTATTGCAACGACGCCGAAGAACATCAGAAAGCAAACCACCGGAATGCCAATCGAATACAGCCGCTGCGATTTGCTGCGTTTGGTTTTCTTTTTCAAACGCTTCGACATCGACGTTGTGTTGGTGGCCGGCGCGGCGAAGACGGGAAGCCCCGTTTCAGGTACGGGCGAGATCGGAAGTTCCGGCACTGCGGGAACGGGAACGGGAACGGCAGCGGGAATGGCCTGAGCGCCAGCCTGGTTGGTCGGGGTTGGCTGACTGGCAGGCACGTTTGTGGTGGGAGCTTCCAATTCCGGACTGTTCGCGGCTTCCGTATGTGCAGGCGGAACAATGTTGGGCACCAGCAGTTTTTTTTGGCATTTGGGGCAGCTGCCCTTCTTTCCAGAATAGGCGTCGGGCACCCGAATTGCTGCAGCGCAGTAAGGACAGTTGAACTCAATGGCCATTGGGGATTCCGTAAAAAGCTGGTTGCGGTCGTCGGCAATTTTGCACGAATAATCGAATCTCACAACCCGTTCGAGGCGTCCGGTGTTGAGAAACAGCAACGGTTCCTGATTCTGACTGGCAGAAACGGTCCAAATCCCGCTAACATCCGCGGCAAACCCACGATATGCCTGCCTTTGTCGGACCACTCAGGTTCGGCACAAGACTTCGGACCGAGTAGATTCAATGCGACTTCCTGAAATTTTTTCGTCTTCCAAATTTGCTGTCTCCATCGAAATTTTTCCTCCCAAAACGGAAGAAGGCGACGACGCGTTGCGCAGCCATATGCAGGCTTTGGCAACTCATAATCCGGCCTTTATGTCGTGCACCTACGGAGCCGGCGGGTCAACTCGCGATCGCACCATCACGTGGTGTCAGGAAATTCAGAACGACTTCAAACGTCCGGCCATGGCGCATTTTACGTGTGTCGGTTCCACCAAAGAAGAACTGAACCAGTGGCTGGACCAGGCGTCTGCGGCTGGTATTCAGAACATTATGGCTTTGCGAGGCGATCCGCCTAAAGGCCAGGAAACGTTTACCGCTGTCGATGGCGGTTTGCAGTACGCTAACGAACTGGTGGAACTGATTCGCAACCATTCGTCGTCGTTTGGCATTGGAATAGCTGGCTATCCGGAAAAGCATCTGGAAGCGTCCAGCATGGAAGCCGATTTGCAGAACCTGAAACGCAAGGTGGACGCCGGTGGCGATGCCATTTTCACTCAGCTGTTCTTCGTAAACGACCACTTCTTCCGCTTCCGCGACCAGTGCGACAAGCTGGGAATTACGATTCCAATTGTGCCCGGTATCATGCCGATCACCGATTTCGCTCGCATTCAGCGAATTACCGCGATGTGCGGAACCGATTTTCCAGCAGACCTGTCCGCCAAACTGGAAGCCGTCAAAGACGACGCGGATGCTCAATTTGCAGTCGGCGTCGAATTCGCCATAGAACAATGCCGTCAACTTCGCGACGCCGGAGTTCCTGGAATTCACTTCTATGCGTTGAACAAGTCGCAGGCTTGCCAGAAGATTCTGGAATCGCTGTAGAACCGCGTCAGTGTGTCGCTTTGATTTCGTCGCTCCGCGTTTTTCACACAGCCAACAGGCGACCCTGGACGAAAGCCCGATGCTGTCACCTGCGTCGCTTGGCGACTTATTCAAGACGTCGCAACGTATCTTCTTTTTCAACCTGTTTAACTGAATTCGATGATTGAACTGCGAAACCCACACAGTGCGTTGGCGACTTTAAGCGTTCGCCCGAAAGCTGTTCGATCGATTCGAATCAGCCAGCAGAATTCCGGCAGCCCGTGGGACGATGTGGCCGCGTTGGCTCACAAACGCGGCATTCCGGTCATGGTCGGCAAAGCGGACGTGCCCAAGCAGGGACGCAAGCGAGAAACCGAACGCGTGGGAGCCGGCTCAGCACAAATTGAACCGCCTTCGCCGGTGCCCATCGCCAACCTGTGGAAGCCCGCTCAAAGCCAAAACGGTTATGGTATCTGGCTGGCGTTGGATCATGTTCAGGACCCGCAGAATCTGGGAGCTATCTTTCGGCTGGCAGGCTTCTTTGACGTAAAAGGCATCATCCTGACGAAAGACAAAAGTGCTCCTGTTAACGGCACTGTGTGCGACGTCGCGACAGGCGGAGTCGAATATGTTCCGTTTTCTATTGTTCCGAATCTTGCTCAGGCAATGCAGCAGGCTCAAAAGTCGGACCTGTGGGTGCTGGGCACGTGCGAACGGTCGAAAGACAATATCCGCGACGTCAAGCTGGATAGAAACTGGCTGCTGGTGATGGGCAACGAAGGCGATGGGTTAAGACGGCTGACAAAAGAAACGTGCGACAGTCTGGTATCGATGCCGTCGCTTGGCAAAGTTCCATCGTTGAATGTCGCATCGGCCACAGCGGCGTGTCTGACAACTTTGTGCGGCAATATGTCGACAGGTAATTCACCAGGTGAGGAATAGTCCTGAAACAACCTCCGTAGGGCCGGTTCCCACCGGCCGACACCGTGAACAGTGGCCGGTTGGAACCGGCCCTACATTGGACGCAGATCGGCAAGTTAATTCCAGACAGTTCTTTAGTACAGTCGTTAATGCGATTGCCTGAATCATGTCGCTTGAATCGTGTTGTTTGAAACTGCAACATAGCTTGACAGCTTCCGGGTTAAATGAAGCGTCAGTATTTTTGTTGACCACATCAGCCGCCGGGCGTTAGTCCCGGTTAGTGCAGATCACGAAAGAAAACCGGGGCTAACGTCCGGCGGCTGATTGAGACATGGCGCTGTACAACCAAGAAAATCTCTGCAAACTGGAATAGTCGTTTCCGATGATCAAACCCCACCAGTGCCCCGTGTGTGACAAGACCTTTTCCGCTTCAGAACCGGAAGGTGCCGCTCAGTTTCCGTTTTGCAGCAGCCGCTGTCGGCAGATCGACCTGTTTCGCTGGACGGAAGGCCGCTACGCGATTGTGGAAGACATCGATCCCATGGTCGCTCAATTCCTGAAAGAAGACCCGGACATCACAGTTCAGGGCGAAGGCATTGAAGAAAACGAGTAGTGCAAATGTCGGCACGCGGCCGGTGGGAACCGGCCCTACGTGCTCTACTTCTTCTCATCAAGCCAAAGCCGATCATCAGCGCCAAGCACGACCGGTGAACTGTTAATACGCGGCAAGGCCTTTCACGATGTGTTCAAACGCCTGTGGGGCCATCCGGTTGAAGTAGTCCCACGAATGTCCGCCGCCGGTGGTGTTCAGGTCTCGTTCGTGCAGAATGCCGGATGATGACAGCTTCATGCCAAGTCGCACGCAGCCGTCCAGCCAATCGGTATCAGCCGGGTCGCAGCAAAACCACTGATGCCGGGGCCATGCAAGTGGGTGCAGGTTCAGCACAACCGTGGCCTGGCGAGCGTCTTCCACGTTGTCAAACATTTGATCCAGTGGCAGGCCCTGGCCGTACAATTGGTGAAAGTCGACGGCGGGAGAAATCGCTGCGACAACCGGAAACTGTGCCGCATAGCGAAAGCTTAACTGCAGAGCTCCCTGGCCGCCCATGCTGATGCCCAGCAGTGCGATTTTGGGTGGTTCGATGTTCCAGCGTTCTTCGATAAAGGGCAGCAGCTGGTCGACAATCCAATCCTGAGGACTGATGTCTGGCGAAAAGTCGTCGCAAATGCGATCCATCCACCACGATTGGCCTCCGTCGGGGCAGATCGCCACCAGATTGTGCTTCTGGAATAGTTCCGTAAATACAGCGTTGTCGTTCAGCATGACTTTGCCGTGGCCATGCATGAACAACACGGCGGATGTGGGTGGTTCAGCAGAACTGGGCTGAAACACTTGAACGCTGCGGCCGTCAACCGTTTCGGAACGCCATTCGGCTTTCGGCAGCGGTTCGGCCTTGTCTTTGGAAGGTTCGGGGGATGAAAACCACTTACCCAGTTTACCAATCACAATGAAAGCTGTTCTACAGCGAGAATCGCTGGTTTGTTAAGTTTGTTAAGGATGCGTTACTGTTGATTTCCGAGGGCTTGCTGCACAGCGCCCAGTCTCAATGAGCCGCAGGGCGTTAGCCCCGGTTTTTCGGTGATCCGCACTAAGGAACTGTCTGGAATTAACTTGCCGATCTGCGTCCAATGTAGGGCCGGTTCCTACCGGCCACTGTTGGCGGTGTCGGCCGGTGGGAACCGGCCCTACGGAGGTTGTTTCAGGACGGTTCGTAACCTGGCGAAGTTTCACCAGTCGATACAGGCGGACTTTGGTGGAATCTGAATACTGAAGTGGTTTGGAATTGCGTGTAAATGCTGAAATAATCTCGGCTTCAGAAGCATCCTGTTAAGTGGTGGTCTTTAGTTTCGGAGCTCGTCTTGGCCCATGATGATGAAATTCGCAGCCTTGTCGAGCAGGCTTGTGTTGATTTTGAACGGGAATTGCGAGCGTTTTTGCTGGGCGTGCTGAAAGACGGCCATCTGGCGGATGATGCTTACCAAAAGACGGTTGTTAAGGCGATTGAAGCGTGCTCGGCCGTCAATCAGGACACAATCAAAGGTTGGCTGTTTAAAATTGCCTTAAACGAAGCTCGCGAGATGAAGCGGGTTTCCAAACGGCAAAGTCGATTGAATCAAGCTGTTTCGGAATCGGCGAACAGTTTCAGTTGGTTGCAGTCAAGCGAATCAGTCGCTCAGCCGTTGCTGGCGGCGACAAAGATAGAAGAGAAAGCGATTATTGAGGCGGCTTTGCAAAGGCTGGATGAAAATTATCGCGACGTTGTTTTACGACGAATTCAAAAAGGGCAGACGTTTGCCGAAATCGCCGCAGATTTGAATCGACCGCTGGGCACAATTTTAACGTGGATGCGGCGAGCGTTGCTGGAACTGAAAGAAATGGATGAACTGCGGCGTTTGTCGGATTTTGACAAATGAAGCAGGTCAATCAGAATCGCTGGCAAATCAGAATCGCAGTCAATTAAGAGTCTCAGACGTGAACATGAATCATTCAGAATTAAACACTCCAGAAGGCCGCACCTGGCTGGCGTTTCAATACGTTTCCGGCGAATTGTCGGTCGACGGTGTTGAAGCGTTTGAACTGGCCATGTTGGCGGATGCTTCGCTGTGTGAAGCTGTGGCCGAAATGACGGCGGTTTGTTCTGCCGTTCGTCAGTTGCCTGCCAACACTGGTGCCGTCGGAAATAACACGGCAGCTAACACGGTGGCAACAGCAACGCAGGTGTCTTTGGCGGTGGTAACGCCGACCGAAGTTAAGGCTCGCAAGTCTGGTACCGGCATGATGTTGGCCAGCCTGGTCACCGTCGTGTGCTGTGGGATTTTGGCGGTCGTTGTTTCCAGCTTGCCAAACAGTACGGATCGTCCGGAACTCGCCGTCTCTTCGCTTGAAGATTCTGCCGTTGAGATCCCTGCGGCTGATGTTGTGGCGGCTGAACTGCTGGTTGACGTTTGGGCGAACGGAGCGGTTGTTGTTGTTGTTGTCGATCACGAATTCGACGAATCAGAATTGGCGACGGATGATTTGGAAGTGCCCGAATGGTTGTTAGCAGCTGTCGCGATTTCTGCTGACGAACAACCGGCCACTCGCGAAACGGAGCTATTCTAAGTGACTGTTCGCTGGTTCCGCACATCTTCGTTCTCACCCCCAGGCTGGCTTGCGTTAGCCTTGCTGCACGCTTGTGTGTTTTCAGCGGCAGGTGATTCAATCGCGTCCGCCACAGACGACCCTCAGAAGGCCGCTGCGAACGGAGCCCGAGAAAGCGTAGCCCGGGAAAAAACGGATAAGCTGCCAGCCACCAAGCCAATCGCCACTGCGTTGACCGAAGCCGAAGAAAACAGTGCTCTGGCCTTTGCAGCGGAACATCATCCTGAACTGGGTGAATTGCTGAATCGTTTGCGAAAGAGTTCGCCCGCCGGATTTTCTCGAGGCATTCGCGAAGTGCATCTGGGAATTCAGCGTCTGGATCGTTTCAAAGAAAAACAACCAGCCAGGTTCGATGCAGAACTTGCCAGCTGGAAAGTTGATTCAGAAATTCGGCTGCTGACAGCCAAGTGGTTGATGTCTCAGGATCCCGCCATTGAAGCTCAGATTCGCGAACTGCTTCGACAACGTCAGCAAAAGAAAATCGACCGATTGAAAACGGAACGCAGTCGCGTTGCTGAACGTCTGGAACAGCTGGATCAGCAAATTGGTATGAGCACCACAGAACTGGACGCTGACCTTGCAGAAGAATGGAATCGCCTTGCAAAAAAAACGGCTTCTACTGCGAAGGCTCAAAAAAGTCGTATCACAGAAAACAAAGCCAGGGCGGATGCCGCGGTGAAAGCTGCCAAAGACGGCAGTTCGAAAACAGATTCGAATTGAACGTTAACTGTAGATTAAACATGGACCACACAAGTCCGAATTTTTGAAACACTCCCCAAGCCAGCATTCGACGGCCATCCCCGGCTGCCAGTTGGCAGAACTGATAACACAGATTCATCCAACCTCAGGATCAATAAAGGTAATCGGAATGAAGACTTTTGGAATACTGCTGTCCACGCTGCTGCTGGCCGGTACTGTGTTCGCCGAAGATGCGATCATCAAAACTGCGGCGGAACGATTCTCGCCCGCAGACGTCACGGAAACCCCGGACTTTCAACGCCACGTTGTTCCATTGCTGGGCAAGCTGGGTTGCAACGGGCGAGCGTGTCATGGTTCGTTTCAGGGGCGAGGCGATTTTCGGCTGTCTTTGTTCGGCTACGACTTCGAAGCTGACCACGGTGAAATGTACGGACGCATCGATCCGGAAACTCCGGCAGAAAGTCTGGTTCTGGCCAAGCCGTTGATGGAAATTCCTCACGAAGGCGGACAGCGACTCAAACCCGGTTCGTGGCAGCATCATGTGATGCTGAACTGGATCAAAGCGGATGCGCCCAAGCGACCTGAAAACGCTGCCAAGCTGACTCGCCTTGAAGTGACTCCTGCAGAAGTCAGCTTTACAGCAGATGGCCAGACAACTCAACTGAAGGCCGTCGCTGTTTGGGCGGATGGCACTCAGGAAGACGTGACCGACCTGTGCCGCTTTCAAACCAACGACGATCAGATTGCAGACGTTTCCAACGACGGCTTGGTCAATGCGGGAGCTCCCGGTGACACTCACGTTGTTATTTCCTACGACAGTGCGGTTGTTCCAGTTTCCGTCATTCGCCCGATTTCAGACAAAACCGGCGATCAATACCCCGTCACTCCAACTCCCACCAAAGTTGATGAACTGGTTGTCAACAAACTTAAGAAGCTGGGCGTTGTTCAATCGGAACTGTGTTCTGATGAAGCGTTTCTTCGTCGAGTGACTTTGGACGTGACCGGTGCATTGCCTTCCGTTGAAGAAGTGCGAGCCTTTGTGGCCAGCACAGATGCCAACAAGCGAGCGACGAAGATTGACGAATTGCTGGAACGTCCCGGCTACACAGCATGGTGGACAACCAAGCTGTGCGACTTTACCGGCAACAGCGATGATCAGCTGAACAACGTGACTCCCGTTCGTACGGAAGCTTCCAAGCAGTGGTACGAATGGATTCATGCCAGAGTTGCTCGCAACGAGCCATACGACAATATCGTAGAAGGCCTTGTGATGGCGGTCAGCCGCGATCCGGGTGAATCGTTTGAAGACTACTGCAAAAACATGAGCAGCGTTTATCACAAAGATAGTAAGTATGAATTCGCTGACCGAACCTCAATGCCTCACTATTGGTCACGCACGAACTTTCAGCAGATGGAAGATCGAGTGATCGGGTTCGCCTATACGTTTTTGGGCGTCCGCATTCAGTGTGCTCAATGCCACAAGCATCCGTTCGACCAATGGACTCAGGACGACTTCAAAGGCTTCCAGGGTTTCTTTACCGGTGTGACCGGACGTAACCAGAGAGCTCGACCAGACAGCGTTAAAGAATACAACGCCTTGCTGGCAACGTTCGAAACCGAAGGACTTGCCGGAAATCAGCTGCGAAACGAATTGGGCAAGCAGGTGACCAAGGGCAAAGTGATTCCGTTTGGCGAAGTGTATACTACTCCGCCAGCCAAAATTGTCGTTGAAAAGAAGAACGGCAAGGAACGCAAGGTGAAGAAAGGCAATTCACGCACTGCTTCGGAAGCTCGACTGCTGGGACACGATCCCATGGACCTGTCGGAATACGAAGACGTGCGAGAACCATTGATGGCATGGCTGCGTTCGCCCGACAATCCGCTGTTTGCCAAGGCCTTCGTGAATCGAGTTTGGGCGAACTACTTCAACGTGGGGATTGTGGATCCCCCGGACGATATGAACCTGGCCAATCCACCCAGCAACGCTCCATTGCTGGACTATCTGGCGGAAGGCTTTATCGCCAACAAGTTTGACATGAAGTGGCTGCACCGGGAAATTCTAAACAGCCGGTCTTACCAGCTTGATTGGCACCCGAACGCCACCAATCGCCTGGACGAACGCAACTTTGCCCGAGCCGTGCCTCGCCGCCTGCCTGCCGAAATTGCATGGGACATGGTTTCTCAGGCAGTCAGCAACGACGAAAAGTACGCGGCGTTCGCCACCGACATGGAAGACCGAGCTGTCGCGATTCCTGGTGCGGGTTTGCGAAGTCGAGGCAACAATTCTGCGTCCGGCTATGCGTTGACCATTTTTGGACGTTCAATTCGCGAAAGCAACTGCGACTGCGACCGTTCTCAGGAACCAAGCCTGCTGCAAACCATCTTTCTGCGAAACGACGGTCAGGTGCTGTCTATGCTGGACAGCAAAGATGGCTGGCTGGCACAGGTTGCCAAAGAAAACAACATCGCCTTCCAGTCGAAGTCGCCCACTCAGGCTGATCGAGCCACCGACGCTCGAAAGAAGGCGGCTATGGATTCGGCCATGGGTAAACTGCGTTCCCAAATCAAAGCGGCTCAAGCTGATTTGGCTAAACTTCAGAAAGACCCGACGGCAAATGCCAGACAAATTGCTAAACGTGAATCACAGATCAAAAGCGTGAAAGCTCGCTTGAAAAGCATGGCGGAACCTGCTGTTGCTGAACAAGCGTCTGGTGGCGGATCGATTGATGTCGCCAAAGCTATTCAGGACGCCTATCTAAGAACGTTAAGCCGAATGCCGACGGAATCCGAAACGGAAACCGCGACAACATTCATTGCAGAAGCAGAAGATCAACTGGACGGCCTGCGTGGTGTGATGTGGGCTTTGCTGAACACCAAGGAATTCATCGTTAATCACTAACAAGGGCTTTGCCCTTGACCCGGTGGCGTGGCGGGCGGAAAGACGTGGAACGTTCGATCCGCCGAGGCGCTCCGTTGTCGCTTCGGGTCTTGAGTCAATGTGAACAAGTTCTGATCGGCAAACCGGAGCCAGTGCTGCGTGACCGCCAAGAATCAGAATTTGCGTTAGTGGATCCTGTTAAAGATCCCCGAGTCGCAGGATCTTTAACAGGATCCACTACCTGAAAATTGCACAAAACTTTTACAACTTCCAATTTCCCACCTGAATCCAGAACACTCCCGAATGCACTTCGGGGCATCATTTCAAAAAGGATCATCGATATGGCATTTTTTCGAACATGTGATGGAGTCGGTCGACGTGATTTTCTGCGTGCCGGCGTTGCTGGTGGAGCCGGATTGACTCTGGCTAACTATATGCAGATGGCCAGTGCCGATCAGCTTGCCAAAGGTGCTAAGGCGAAGTCGGCAATCTTCATCAATCTTAATGGTGGCCCATCTCACATGGACACCTTTGACCTGAAACCGGACGCTCCCGACGAATACCGTGGCGAGTTCAATCCGATTCAGACCAATGTTCCTGGCATCTACATTTCAGAACACCTGCCAAAGCTGGCCAAGGTGATGGATAAGTTTTGTATTCTGCGAGGCGTTTCGCACAGCGTTGCGGCTCACGCTTTGGGTACAGAATACGTCAACAGCGGCAACCGTCCGCTGCCATCGCTGGAATTTCCGGGCTACGGTGCCGTCGTCAGCAAAGAATTGTCCGGCGATCCGGAACTGCCAAAGTTTGTCGCGATTCCGAAAAGTGCTCAACGCCCAGGTTATCTTGGCGTTCGCTATGCTCCGATGGACACAAGTGCCACCCCAACAATCGGAACGCCGTTTCGGGTGCGAGGCATGTCATTGGGTAGCGGCTTAACGGTGGAAGACGTCGAAAAGCGTAACAACCTGCTGACAAAGCTGGATCGAACGTTTGGCGAATTCGAAGCCGAAAACCAGCTGCTGGACGGACTCGGCCAGTTTGGCCAACAGGCTCACGCCATGATCACCAGTGCGAAGTCTCGAGAAGCCTTCGACATCTCAAAGGAATCCAGCGAATTTTCAGCACCATTCGGCAAGTCGGGTCTGGGTGCCAGCTGTCTGTTGGCTCTGCGACTTGTTGAAGCTGGCGTGCGTTTCACAACTATCAGCAACGGCGGCTGGGACACTCATCGAGAAAACTGGGACGCGTTGTCCGGCAAACAGTTGCCTCCATTGGATGAAGCACTGTCAGCCTTGTTTGCCGGATTGGAAATGCGTGGTCTGCTGGATTCCACCGTGGTCTATGTCACGGGTGAATTTGGTCGCACACCCAAAATCAACAAAGAACGCAACGGTCGCGACCACTATCCTCGCAACATGTTTATGTTGATGGCCGGTGGTGGAGTTAAGGGCGGACAGGTCATTGGCGAAAGCGATGAAAAAGGCGCGATGCCCAAGCACGAAGGCTTCAGCCCCGACGACGTCGCCGCATCGTTCTATCACGCGTTGGGTATCAACCATGAAAAAGAATACAAAACAACCACTGGTCGCCCGGTGATGATTGTTCGCGATGGCAAAGTGATTCCAGAACTGTTCGCGTAAGCAACGTTCCGGTGCAGCAGTAAAATTCAAAAGGCGTTCTCAGGCAACTGAGAACGCCTTTTTTCATGATGTTGCAGCAGGCAATTAGTTCATCCACCGTTCACAGCAGTTTGCAAAACTGCAAAACGAATTTCAGTTTGGCAATCAACGATTGCATCCATCAAGAATGATGACAGATATCAGTGGATGCACCCCAGAGTTAAGGTCTCATTCGCCCCCAATTGCAAAAACTCCGAATAGCACTTCACCCATGCCGGAAACCACTCTTTGTCGTTTTCTCCGAACGAAGATCTGGAAACAGCATTCTGAGACTTGCTTAGACTCATTGCGATATCCCCTGATAAAAACGGAATACGAACACTATCACGCCATCCCCATCACTGCTTGCAAGCAGCACTAAGTGGTGATAAAGTTGAAGTACGTGGGGATAAAACTCAGGTATGACGTCATACCCGGCAAAATCTCCAGGTACAATATTGTTCGCCACCAAAGAGTAATTCATGTCACCGTTCAAATGTCTTCCCGTCATTCTTCTGGTTTTACTCTTCTGTCCATCTTTACGCACTTACGCAGATGATGGGCCAACAGCGGAACAATCTGACTGGCTTCCAACGCTTAAAGAAGCCGATGATTTACTACACGAGCAAGAAACGGTGCAAGTCGATGGCAAAGAAACGGAAGGTATACCCAACCCGAAATTCACCTTTCCTGACACAGGTACCCCGATTGGCGAAACTCGCCTGAAGATTGGCGATCAGTTCCAGCTCATCGGTGTCCTTGCAGACGGGAAACCATATACGCTGGAGAGGGACGAAAAGGCACGTGGGACACTCGTCCTGTTTCTGTCGTCAACCTGCGGAGCTTGTCTCTCAGAACTGCCACTAGAAAAAGCCTATTATGTAAAATTTCGAGATCGAGGACTTCGCGTTGTATGTGTGAACGTCTGGGATGGCCCCAAAACTGCCAACACCATTATCGAAAAGCACAAGATTCCGTGGAACGTTGTGGTTGATGCGCAGGGCAAAATTGAAGAAACCGTTAGTGTCGATAGACTACCTCTGCTTCTCCTCTTGAACGAGGATTTGCAGATTGTAAATGCAACAAATACGCCTGCTGGGAAGTTTGCACTTCGCACTCGCGATTTCTCTCCGCCGGTTGTCTACAGCAGCAATACTATTCAATCGCTCGACAAATTGCTGCCGCGAAACGCAAACAAGGAATAGCGGCGAAATCGGGTAAGGGCCATCCTTGCGGATGACCCTCCCCACACCACCTAGCATGCGGATCCGCACTAGGCGGTTCCTCGAAGCGGAGCACGGTCGCACCAGAGTTGTTTGAGCGAAAGTAGTCCTAATTCCTCTTGCAGCCATTTGTTAGGCATTGCGATTCGCATTGCTGGCGTTCTCGAGAGACGCCAGTAACTTTTGCGACTCACCGCGTGCTTGATCGCGAAGTCAAGACTCACCCCCAGTCGCACAAGGTTCTTCACCTTCGTGCGTGGACGTCGCCACTGTTTCCAGAAGCACATCCGAATCCGGCGGCGAACCCACCCGTCCAGTTTGTCGAATAAATCAAACTGTTGAGCCAACCCGAAGTAACCTATCCAGCCTCGCACATAACGATTGAGGTCGGTCAAACGACGTTGCATCGAAACTCCGCGGCTGCGACCGCTGAGCTTCTTAATCCGCCGCTTGAAGGCTTTCAGTTTCTTCGGTGCGACTGTGATCGTCACACGCTTGCCTGTAAATGCAAACCCGAGATACTCGCAGTCTCGGGATAATCTCACGCTGCTCTTCTCTTCGTTCACAACGAGTTTCAGAACACGCGTCAGATAACGCTGCACCGACGTGAACACGCGCTGGGCCGAACGCTCTGTACGCACGAAAATGACAAAGTCATCCGCATAGCGCACGAACTTCAGCCTGCGTCGTTCCAATTCTTTGTCGAGGTCATCCAGCAGGATGTTACTCAACAAAGGCGACAACGGGCCACCTTGCGGCGACCCTTCGTCCGTCGGTTGAATGACGCCCTCGACCATCACGCCCGCTCGCAGAAAGCAGCCGATCAGTTTCAGCAAACGCACGTCGTGAACCTTGCGGCTCACGCGAGACATCAGCACGTCATGTTGAACTCGGTCGAAAAATTTCGAGAGATCAACGTCGATGCAATGTGCGTGTCGTTGCCGAATGATCTGCTGAACCCGCTTGGTGGCTCCATGAGCGGATCGGTTGGGGCGAAAGCCGAAGCTCGATTCGGAGAAACCCGGATCGAAGATCGGCGTCAGAACCTGACAGATGGCTTGTTGTATGAGACGATCGAGCACGTTTGGAATACCGAGCTGTCGTTCACCGCCACCGTCTTTCGGGATGGTTTTGCGTCGCACCGGAGCGGGGCGATACGTTCCATCCAGAAGCTGTTGTTGAATCGCCGGCCAGTGTTCAGGACACCAGCTCTCGAACTGTTTGATCGTCATGCCATCAGGACCGGGGGCTCCCCGATTCCGTTTGACGCGACTCCATGCACGTGCGAGATTATCTG
>CALFSX010000223.1 GCA_937916515.1 uncultured Planctomycetaceae bacterium
ACAACAAAGACAACAAAGACAACAAGAACAATAAGGGTGGTAAGGATGCCAGAGGAAATAATGACGACAGATGCAAATCGCCGCCGTCCGTCGACCAACAACTGAAAGCTCAGCAGGATGATCGTGAAGAAGAACTCGACGACCATTTAAAACTTCGTCGTCAAAGCCAACAGCATCAGTTGCCAGCCAAGTCTTTGATTCGACTTATCGCTTACCGATTTGATGTAGATGTCAGTGCTGGAAATGACGAAGTGCACGGCGGTGCCGGAGACGACGTTATCGTCGGCGATTTCAGCATTATGGTTCTCCCGACGCTGCTAGAACCATATTCGGGGTATCAGCACGGCCATCACCTGTCATCCTCCCTTGATGATCTCGTGACGGATATTTCCAAAACACTGAATGATCACAGAGGTCAGGCAGGACGAAGTAACCACCAGCATCATGATGATTGGGATGAACATCATTCGGGTTCGGATGGCGGTTCGGATGGCGGTTCGGATGGCGGCAACGACATCTTGTTTGGTGACGCCGGAAATGACATTATGCTTGGCGACAATGGAGTCATACTTCCGCGACTGAGCCGCAGAAATAATGTAATTTTACAGTCATATGTAGTCCGGGATCAGAATCTCTTTGGCCACAGTGATGGCGGTTCAGATGGCGGCGATGACATCATGTCCGGTGGCGACGGCAATGACGTCATGCTGGGGCAGGGAGGAGAGGACCTGATCATGGGGGATGACGGAGACGACCAGATTTACGGCGGAGGTGGCAAAGACAAACTCTCCGGAGGTGCCGGCCGCGACAGGGTTAATTCCGGTTCTCGAAAACTGGACGATGAGGATGTGGAGTTCTTCTTTAAGAGTTCATGGCTTGACGAAATATGAAATGACGTTCGTGATGCCGAGCCCGATATGAAATCGTGTAGACGGCGAGGCACAAGTCGACTACGGGTTTGCTGACGTTCAGGAAGACCTGGAATGGACATCACAGGCAACGCAGAATAGTCATCGAGCCGTTGTTTCTCGCTATGCAGCAATCGCATGCTGTGTTGTGCTGTCACTCAGTCTGGTCGCGATGATTGTTAGCTCCCTGTCCTGACTCAAAGAAAACGGGGCAACACGACACGCCTGGACCACCTCACCCAAGGCCAGTCATTTGTCCACATGACAAATGTAAACAAATGAGTGCCCTTGCCCTCGTTAGAATCTTACTCAAAGTAATGCGCACACCTTGCTCACGCTTTTCTTCATAGTGACAACGGAGCCGCTCGGCGATTAGAACGATCCAAGTTATCTGCAATGCCATGCCATTCGGTCAAGGGCGAAACCCTTGACCGAATACATGGATGCACCTCATCCGCCTAATCGCAATCATCTGGGCCATCCCCAACACCCTTCTCGGTTTGTTGATCGGACTTATCAGCCTGTGTACTGGTGGCTGCGTTCTTCGGCGTTGGCCGCTGAAATTCTACGGTGGCGGAATCGCGTGGTTCCTGTCACGACTTCCGAGCGATTTTGTAATGGCGATGACACTGGGCCATGTGATCCTTGGTCGCACAAAGGCTGCTCTCGACATCTCAAGGGAGCATGAATTGGTCCATGTTCGCCAGTACGAGCGATGGGGCCGTTCCTTACGCCGGCTTATTGAGGCTGTTCGCTGTTTCTGTGGCTGCGAGGTAAAGACAGTTACAGTGACAACCCGTTTGCCAAGGAAGCATGGAGAAAATGAACAACCGTCATACCTTTTTACACGAGACACTCCGCATCGACTTCAACAACCTGCATAGAATTGCAGCGATGTTCCATGCGTCATCGTCGCCTCGGTGGTGAGTGCCTTCAATCGTCAGGTCAAGATGTTTGTACGCTGCGTCGAGTCCCATTTCATGGCTGCTTGCCACGGAAGCGGCGAATAACGATTTAACTTCAGGTGGCTTTGGCCGAACGGATTGGCCACACCCTGATCATTGCAGACTCGTTCAAATTGTCGGCGATCGTAATCGCTCCAACTGGCCCATAATCGGTCCCTGGAACTGTACTCTCTCTTAAGAATCTGAACAGCGTCAGCAAGGCTTTCGGCGTCGGCAAGCATATCGGCTGTCAGCGTGGTCAGTTCGGTGTAAAAGTTGCTCGCCAAATGGCGGCAGCCTATCGCCACTTTCTGAATCCACCTCACCGACTTGATTGGGATTGGGTCACGAGTCGTCAGAAATCTATCTGTTACGACGACTGGAAACAGGTCGCAACAAGATAGTTACGCCGAACACTCAAGCTTGAGAACCTGGGTGACTCGCCCCCTGCGACTGATCCGATTCGGTGAGACGTTTAAACTTCTTATTGCCCCAGACATGTTCACATTGAGTCAAGTTTTCTGAGCGACAGCGGAGTCTTTCAGAGTGGTAGCTCGACTGGTCTGAGGCACGGCCTCGTTAAGGTCTTATTTGGAATGATGCGTTCACGATCCGCACATTTTGATCGTAGCGACAACGGAGCGACTCTGCGATTCGAGCGTTCCATGTCTTTCTGCATGCCACGTCACTGGGCCAAAGGCGAAGCCCCCTTGATCGTTCGCCCTTAGACGTCTCTGTTTTATGAGTCGCCCTGAACTGGCGTTGTGGCTGGTTGCGTCTGCTGATAGAAATGTGGGCAGAATCGATCGGATCGAGGACTTTGTGCCCGTCGGTCGCATTCAAGAGTTTCTGAATTGAATTCAGGCCCGATGCAAGACAAAAGTGGCTGCCACGACTCACTCACTTCGAATTCCCCCACCGCTCAAAGCCCTCACTATCATGTTTCGCAGCTCTCATTTCGTCGCCGCTTTGTTGTGTTTGTCAACGATTGAAGGATCGGCTGTTGCGCAGCAGTCGCAGACGGTTCACGCTCCTTTTCCTGAAAATCGAGTGCGAGATTTTTATTTCCGTCAGGCCGAACAGCAACTGCTGTCAGGTCAGCCGGTTCCCGAATTGCTGCCTCAGTTTCCGGGGCTGGACGGTGGTGCGTTTGGACATTGGGGGCAAAATCCGGCTGAGGCCAGTGTTGATAATACTCTGAACGACGTCGATAGCGGCAACGTCATCTGCAGTCGCATTCGACACTTCGGAAAGAACACTCAGAAGGGCGTCGCCGTGCGATTGTCGGGCGGTGACAATGGCATCAGCGTCGTGTTTGATCCCTTGCAACTTAGCTTCATCGATTCGTGGCAGGGAGGATTTGTGTCGCGTGGGGCGGGGCGGTTTGGAGTTCATGATGGAGCGTCCGCTGTTGGACGCCAGCTTGTGAATTTTGAAGCGAGTCGCTGGAACCTGCCGGAAGCCACGACAAGCCGATACGTTGGGTTTTATCGTAACGGTGAAAACGTTGTCTTCAGTTATCAGATTGGCGCGGCCACGATCTATGATCGGATGTGGATGCAGGACGACATATTGGTTCGTTCTATTCAGATCGACGGAACGCTGCCCACTGCCACTTCGCTGGTGGTCATGAAAGTGCCGGGTGAGTCGAGTAATCAGCCTTCGCCAAAACTGATTGGAAGCTATGCGAAGGATGTCATTCAGCTGCACGAAAACGACAGTTTGCTGAACCTGAAGTTTGCCGACTTAGCGACAGACGTGACTGTTCACGTCGCCTTCGGAAAAACGTCAACAGACTTTGACCGTCGTCTTACAGAAGGCCAACAGCACGCTCCCAGGTCAATGACGACCGGTGGTCGCGCACAATGGGCACAGAAAACCGTCACAACGGTGGGAACCAGGGGCGATAACGACAGCGCGTTCGCGATTGACACTCTGACGATTCCGTTTGCCGCAGAGAATCCGTTTGGCACTCCCATGCGACTGGCCGGAGTGGGCAGCCTGCCAAACGGTCGAATGGTTGTGTCGACTCTGCTGGGAGACGTCTGGATGGTGACTGGAGTCAACGACGATTTGCAGCATCTCACGTGGCAACGCATCGCTGCGGGGCTGTACCAGCCTTTGGGCCTGGTCATTCAGGATGGTAAAGTAGTGCTAGGCGGAAACGACCAGGTGACTCGGCTGCACGATTTCAACGGCGATGGAGAAGCGGATTTCTACGAATGCGTGACCAACGAATATCCCACGACCGGCGGCCACGATTTTGCCACATCACTGCAGCAGGATAATCAAGGCCGCTTGTATTGGGCCACTGCGTCCGGTGACTTTGGCGTGGCTCAGCTTGCGACCGGCACTCGCCCGGTTTCTCTGGGCAATGGACTTCGCAACAGCAACGGCATTGGAGTATCAGCGGATGGAAGCATCGTGCTGGCAACCGTTCAGGAAGGTTCGTGGACACCCGCCACAGCTATCTTCAACGTTCGCAATGGCAGTTTCCATGGGCACAACGGTCCTCGCCAAGGCCACGGTGAATTCGGCTATGATCTGCCGCAGTGTTTTGTGCCGCGAGGAATCGATAATTCTGCGGGCGAAATCTGTTTTCTTCCGAACGACGATCGACTGGGACCGCTGTCGGGTAAAGTGATCGGTTCATCGTATGGTTACTGCAATCACTATCTGTTATTGCGAGAAGAAATCGGCGATGTTGTTCAGGGAGGAATCGTGCCGCTGCCGGGCGAATTCAACAGCGGTGCCTGTCGTTTGCACTTCAATTCGCACGACGGATATGTCTACGTGGCTGGCACCGAAGGCTGGCAGAGTTACGGACGCGAAAACGGATGCCTGCAGCGGCTGCGATTTACGGGAAAGCCTTTGTATCTGCCGACACGAATTGAAACTCGCGAGAATGGAATCATTGTGCACTGCAACACAAACATCGATGCAGCTTCAGTGACGAAAGAAAACGTGTTCTGCCAGCAGTGGAATTATCTGTTCAGTGGTGCTTACGGTTCTCCGGAATACAGCGTCAAGCAGGAAGGGCGACAGGGACACGACTACGTGCCGGTGCGATCTGTGCGTCTGCTGCCGGATGGGAAAAGCGTGTTTCTGGAAATTCCTCAACTGCACCCCGTGATGCAGTTTCACGTTCACATGAAGCTGAAATCTGCGGATGGCGTTTCATTCACGCCGGATGCGTATACGTCGATCTATGAAATGGGCCCCGCATTTACAGAGTTTCCCGACTATAAGTTGATCGCAAAACGCCTCTGGCCAGGATTCCCGAAAGCCGAAAAGTATGAACAGGATCCGCGATTGGTGGAACAGGACGGCTTCGGCACAAATTTTGGATGGGTTTCGCAAGCCACTCGACTAACGTTAAACGCAGTGACCGGCCTGCAGTACGAACCGCGAAGAATGCGAATCGCGCCGGGTACTCGAGTTGCACTTACGTTTCATAATACAGATCCGGGAATGCCGCATAACGTTGTTGTTGTGAAAGCTGATCAGGTAGAAAGTTTCTCAGATCAGGCCATGATGCTGGCCAGTAACCCGCGTGCGATCGCGACCCATTATGTGCCGCAGGATCCAGCTGAAATCTGCTTTTCCCCCATTCTGAATCCCGGTGATCAATACACCGTTTACTTTGAGGCTCCCAAAGAAACCGGGCGATATCGTTTCTTATGTACATATCCGGGGCATTCGAAAGTGATGCGAGGATCGTTGTACGTGCTGCCTGATGACCAGCCTCTGCCGGAACCGTCAGACGACGAACAAGATCGGAAGTTTATCAAACGCTGGTCGTTGGCAGACTTCGCCAGTGAAAGTGATGATCTTGCTGGCAGATCCGTCAGCCGGGGAGAAACCGTCTTCACAATTGCTGGCTGCATCAAGTGCCATAAAGTCGGCGACAAGGGAACAACTCTGGGGCCCGAATTGACCGACATCCAAAAACAATTCAAGGGCAGCCAGTTGCTGCGACAGATTCTGGAACCGTCAACCGAAATTAACAAACAGTACCAAACGTGGATCGCCGTCACAGAAGATGGCACGGTAAAAAGCGGACTTGCGCCTGAACAGGACGACTCAACCATCACCCTGCTTCCGAATCCGTTGCGGCCGACTGAATCAATCGTTTTACAGAAGGCGGAACTTGACGAACTGATCGCATCGAAACAATCTACAATGCCCGAAGGGCTGTTGATGACGTTTACGAAGGATGAGATTCTTGATCTGTTGGCATTTCTGCAACAGGCACGATCAAGCGAGCCCACTGAAAACTGAAAACTGGCCCCTACTCATCCTCATTACGAAAGATCAGGCGGTTGGCGTTGCCGAACAAAATGGCGTTTCGCTGAACAGGGTCGGTGACAAGCTGGCGAACGAGTGCGAGTTGCTTTGAACCGGAACATTTGTCGCCAGTTCCAACTTTGTCGCTGCAGTCGGTGCCGAAAAACAGCTTCTTATGGTGTCGCTGCAGAAAGGCGGCGGCGTGGTCCATATCGCGAGTCATTGCGTTGTGACCCGACCCGGCAGACAGATCGCCAAACATGTTGGGATAGTCGCTCAGCAGGTGATCGGTCAGTCCACCGGGCACAACCGGGGTCTTCGGATACAGCACTTTTTGTTCGTGCCCTGCGCTGATGTTTGCCCAAAACGTTTGAGCATGCCCGATGAAATTGACCGTCGGAAACTTCTCCAGAATTTTGGGCATCCGGTCAAAGCCCAGGCTGTAAGTTTGATATTGAAAATGCATCAGAATCGGCACGTTGTAAGCTCGAGCGACTTCATAAACTCGCATCATTGGCGGTGAATCAATTTCAATATGGAACTTGGATTCTCCAATTCCGATTGCCCCTTTTTCCAGCCAACCTTCAAGCTTCTTAATCGCGTCTTCAGAATCGGGCACTTCATTGCAGAAGAACGCGTACGCATCTGAATGCTGGCTGACAAAATCGGCGGCGGCCTGCGTGTCGAACACATCAGCTTCAAGGCCGTTGCCGACACCGCCGCGTGTCGACCGCGTGTTCATCGGACTTCCGGCCGGCAACAGAATCGACTTGCTTATCCCCATCGTCTTTTGATGAGCCAACAATGTTTCGTTGTTGCGGTCAGAAAAATTTATGTGCTGGTGAATGTCAATCACTGCGGACTGCTTGGCGTCACCTGCTGGTTCGTCGGCATGCAGCTGACAGCAGGCACCGCATGCAATTGCGGCAGACGTTGATTGCAGAAAACGGCGTCGGTTAATGGACTGGATAGACTGTGTCATTCGTTTCGTTCCCATAACACGAAGTAAGCTTACGAAGAAAGTTTGATAGATGTTTTCAATTGGCCGGGCTTAGCAGGTATTCCAGCAGGTGTGGCATGTCTTCGACGCTGATTTCTCGTTCAAGCCCTTCCGGCATCAATGACACACCCTGATTTTTCATTTCAACGACGATTTTGCGAGGGAATGTCGTGGTGATTCCACCAAGCATTTCCAGAGTCACGTCTGTTACGGTTTCAGATTTAATGATGCCCGCAAGAACTTTTCCGTCGTCAGTCACAAACTGGTATGCCTGATATTGGGCGGCCACTTCTTTGTTGGGATGGAAAATATTTGTCAGCAGACTTTCGCGACCGGCTTTGGAAAACGTCGTGATTGCAGGCCCCAGCACCTTGCCCTGCCCTTCGTGTGAAAGATGACAGGTCGAACAGGTCTTCATGAAAACTGCATGCCCTTTCTGGCGATCTCCCGGTTGATTGATGGCCGATTGATACGCTGCAATGACGCTTTCTCTAGTGACTTCGGTCGGCAGCACGGACTTTGCCAGCGCGGCAACGCGAGAATCACGATGCCGCCGCAGCCCCTGTATCAACGCGGCGGGAACAAGCTGCAGCTCAATCTGCTGTGCCTGTAGTGTCTGCAAAAACAACAACGCTGCATCGGGGGCCGCCAGAATTCGATTGCTGAGTTTCGCTTTTGCTGCCTGTGGCAATTTTGAATAACGCTGGATCAACCACGATGGATCGGGAATCGCGTCAGACAATGCGCTCAACACTTCTGGATCTGTTTCCTGCTGAAAACGATCTTTCAAATCGGTAAACGTTGATGCACGCACCAACTGTTGGCGAATTTGAATTGCCGCCACCTTCTTAGAACGTGCAGCTGTCGGATCATCCAGAATGGTTTTTGAGGCAGTCAGCAGTTTGTCCCATTTTGACGATTGAGTCACTGTCTGCCAATCTCCGTCAGAGGCTGTTAATCCAGCCCCCAGCTGGCGAATCACTTCGACCAATGGGCCGGACATTTCCAGATCGACCAGTCGATCAACGATGTGATCGACCAATTCACCGTCATTCATCTTTCCACACAGCAAAGCGAGTTCAGAATGCAGACTTCCCAGCGGCAGGTCATACGCCTTTTGCCAGGCACGCTTAGCATCGGCTAAAGTGCGAATTGAATTCAACACGGCGGCTCGAATCCATGGATCACTTTCAGCCGCTGAAATCTCATCCAGCAGAACGCTGGCGGAACTAAGCAGTGCGGGAAACGGGCTGACCGGTGGCTTCGGTTCTTCTGGATGCCCCAGTTCATACAACAACCTGCGTGCCGTGGTTTGATGCCAATCGCTGCTGGACTTCGCCCATGCCTGCAGTTCAGCCTTTGTCAGGTCTTTGAAGGTTCGAGTCGTTTCCGGCTTAGCGGACTCTGCAGCAACACGGTAGATTCGACCGCGATCCATTCCGCTGTTCAGGTCAAGATGCTTCTTGATGTTGTCTGGCAACGACCACGGATGCTCAATCACTTCACGATACATGTCCACCACGTACAACGCTCCATCAGGGCCAGTGGCGAAGCTCACCGGGCGAAACCAGTTATCGCGACTGCGAATGAACTCAGACTCATCATCTTCATCCGGTCGCACTGCCACCGGAGCAACCTGGCCCTTGTGAAATTCAACCTGCATCCGATGAATCAGGTTGCTGCCGACATCCGCCACAAACAAACTGCCATAGTCGTCCTGTCCCAGTCCACTGGACCAAAACGAATGCACGCCCGTTGCCGCCGTCAGAAAGCCCGACACTCGCCCGCCGGCTTCTGCAGTTCCTTTCACAAGGCCCGCCAAACGTAGTTTTGTGCGAGCAATCCGCCAGGGTTCGTCGGGGCTTAGCCGATAAACGGGGCATTGGTTGCCGTCTGCCGGAATGTCGGTGAGTGCCGATGGAATACTGACCAGCGGATTGGGGCGAACCTGATGTCGTTCATACGCAACCCAGATGGCATGCTGCGAATTGCGGCAGCAGTAGCGTCGTCCATCAGGACCGAACGTCATGCCGTTCTGGCCCTGTCCGTTTTCCGGGCGAAGGTCCAGCAGTTCGGGGTCGAACGAAAAGTCGGCTCCCCGCAGATTGAGCGGCTGGAACGTTGGATCGTCCGGACGGCTGACTGTTCCCGACATTGCCGAAGTCGCTGCCCAAATTCGATTGTCCGGCCCCCAGCGAAAACTGTTAAACATCGCCTGAACATTCAGCCTGGCCTGGCCCGATGCAAATCCGGTGAACACCACTTTTTCTTCGTCGCAGACATCGTCGCCGTCTGTATCTCGAAAGTAGTACAAATTCGGGGTGGCCCCCACAAAAACGCCACCTTTATAGCAGACCACCGCTGTCGGCCAGTTCAGCCCGTCTTTAAACACCGTTGACTGATCAAATTGCCCGTCGCCATTGGTGTCCGTCAGCAGGCGAATACGGCCAAGAGCCTGATCGCGTCGTTCTGAATAGCCACGCATTTCGACCACGTACGCGCGCCCGCGATGATCAAAGCACATGGCGATGGGATCCATCACATCGGGTTCGTGGGCGGCCAGACTAAGCTGAAAACCATCCGCAACTTCGAATGTTCCTAATGCCTTGTTGGGTTCAGTGGGAGCCAGGCGAGGCATCGCTTCAGCGGGTACATCGGGTTCGCTGGATGGGGGCTGGGACCAGGCCTGTGAGGCGATCAGCAGCAAAATCAGCATCGGCAACAGGCGCACAATGTGAATCATAATATGTTGTCTCGGCAGGCTAAGATGTTCGGACGATTGAACGACTCGGACGGCAGGTGATACGGCGACAATAACATCCCCGTTCAGTTTATTGTCGTGGCAGGTTCAGCATTCTATCAAAAATGCAGCCATGTCAGCTGAAGTTCAATGCCACGTCAGCATTTCTGTCAACTTCATCAGCCGCAGGAAGCTGACCCGGCTTGTTCGGTTTACGGAAAAAACGAGGCTGGTGGTCCGGGACATCTCAAAACACGGGTTGTACCCGGTGGCTGCAGGGCGAAGCGCTTGTGAGGACATTTGAGTGTGGTGAGTGCTTACCAATGCGAGCAATCGCAGCTGTCATCGACTATCATAAGGTCACGGCCTGTTCGTTGTGCCACACGAAGAATGCTTTCATTGCCAGGTTCCGGATTAGATCAAACTTCCACCGTGTAACGTTTTAAGGAATCAGAACGTCATGTCGATTTCCAGACTGCTGCCCGTTTTCATAATTCTGGCTTCGTTGTTGATCAGTTCCGGACACACTTCGGCTCAACCTGCAACCGAACACAATACAGAAGTGGGCGATCGCCTGGTGGCAGAATACTTTCAATTGGAAACGGCCGCTTTATCCACGGACATCGTGTTGCCGGGCATGACGCTGCCAGAATTGCAAAAACAGCAGCACTTAGATCGACAACGACTTGCTGAGATGCTGGGCCTGGATCCTATGCCGGAACGAACTCCGCTGGAACCTGTTATTGTAGGGACCGAAGCTCACGACGGTTTTCAAGTCGAACGACTGCACTTTCAGCCTTCCCCCGGTTTGTATGTCGCGGCAAATTTTTATCTGCCCACGCAGGTCGATCAGCCGCTGCCCACGATTTTGTATGTGTGTGGTCACGCCAATACCGCAAAAGATGGCGTGCGCCCCGGCAACAAAGCGGGCTATCACCACCATGGCGTTTGGTTCGCAAAAAATGGTTATGCCTGCCTGATCGTTGACACAATTCAACTGGGAGAATTTGCTGGCCAGCACCATGGCACTTACCGCCTGGGCAAATGGTGGTGGAACAATCGCGGATACACGCCCGCCGGTGTTGAAGCGTGGACTGGAATTCGAGCATTGGACTATCTGGAATCTCGCAAGGAAGTCGATGCCGATCGGTTTGGCGTGACTGGGCGTTCGGGAGGAGGCGCGTATTCGTGGTGGATCGCAGCGCTTGATCAACGTATTAAAGTTGCAGTGCCCGTTGCCGGCATAACGACTCTAAAAAACCACGTCGTTGATGGCTGCGTAGAAGGTCATTGTGACTGCATGTACATGGTCAACACGTATCGCTGGGACTATGGTCGAGTCGCAGCACTTGTAGCACCGCGTCCGTTGCTGATTTCCAACAGCGACAAAGACACAATTTTCCCACTGGAAGGCGTGGTCGAAATCCATCGCCAGGTTCGTGATGTTTACCGGCTGTATGGCAAGGCAGACCAACTTGGTTTACAGATTACCGAAGGCCCGCATAAAGATACTCAGGAACTTCGCGTGCATGCGTTTCGTTGGTTCAATCGATTCTTAAAGAACGACGACACGCTTATCCGCTCGCCAGCGGAGAAATCCATCGAACTAAACAAATTGGTCGTCTTCGACCGTCTTCCAGACGACGAACAAGTGACCTCAGTGGACGAATGGTTTGTTCCGGAAGTTCAAAACCTGGACAACGATTGGCTGGAAACACTTCGAGCTAAATCATTCGGAGGATGGCCCGGTGAAGCACAGCACGGCGAACAACAGGCCATACCACTTAACTTGAAGCGAATATCTGCGACAACGAAAGACGGAATTCGCTGCGAGGTTTATGAGTTTGACAGTCAGCAACCTTATCGATTTCCGTTGTTCGTGTTTAGTGCGGATCAACCTGCGGGAGATTCAAACAATTTCACACTGGAAGTACTGGACCAGTCACAATGGCAACAGCTGTCCGGCGGCATCGCGTCGATTGCGTCGGAATCATTGGCGGAAACCGAACCATCTGCCGAAGCGTTTCAAATGCTGGCAAAGCGTGTGACGCAGAATCCGAATCAAACCTTCGTGTTGTTTGCGCCGCGTGGCGTTGGCCCCACTGAGTGGACTCGCGACACAAAAAAACGCACTCACATCCAACGTCGTTTCATGCTGTTGGGCCAAACGCACGACGCGATGTGCATCTGGGATGTGCGCCGCGCCATTGCCGCTGTTCGAACATTGCCGACTTTCCACGACTCGCCGCTGGTGCTGCGTGGAACAAGCCAATCTGCAGCGTGGGCACTGTATGCCAGCTTGTTTGACACTCCCGTCAGCGAACTGCAACTACGAAATCTGCCAAACAGCCACGACGGAATTACTTTGTTGAATGTCAGCAAAGTGGTCGACATGCCCAGCGTGATTGCTCACGCTGGTTCTCGAACGAAACTAACGAGGCTGAATGAAGCTGACTAACACAGCATCGAGTAGTGGGTCTTGTTACAGATCCTGCGATTCAGGGATCAATAACAAGATCCACTACCACAAACCCGAATTTTTGACGGTGACGCTGCACTCGTAGCGACAAGGACGCCGTGCCTCGTGCAGCACACCACGCCACAAGGACCAGGACGCGGCCGTTATAGACTTCTTAAAGCAGCGAACTTGTTCACGTTGAGTCAAGTTTTCTGAGCGACG
>CALFSX010000224.1 GCA_937916515.1 uncultured Planctomycetaceae bacterium
CCCGAAACACGTCGCCTTTTTCAACTGCCCATCAAACACAACTTTCTACAGTAACGCCCGATCCGTTGATGGATTACTATCCCGATTGCCAGTTCCGCGATAAAACGGCGGGCTGCCTAGAATGCTACTCGGACAAAGTCATCGATCTGTTTGCCGCCAGCTATCTTGTCACCGCGACAGCGATGCTGGAAACGCACCGTCAGATTGATCAGAATCCCATAGGAGCCCACCAAGGCAAGTAAGCCGATCTGCAACGACAACGCGAGGAAGGTGTCGAATCGCTACTGAAACCTTCGACGCTTGATGAACCTCCCACGATCGCAAAGGCGGCTTTGTACCAGGCCGCCTTCGCAATCGTGACGAGATGAATGGCGGCGAGGCAAGGGGACAAACGCAAAATAAGCTGATGCTGATCCTTACTGCATCTTCGCTGCTAAAGAAATCACGCCAGTTCGTACTTAAGTTCTCGAAGCTTGATCACGAAGCCGACGACAAGAACCCAGTCGAAAAAACTTCAGTCCACCAGCTAACGCGAGTGGCTGAAGATTTCACGCTGCGGATATCACAGGTGCCACGTAAGCTCGCAGAGAACACACAACTCGATCATCCCAAAAGCTTCAGCACCACAGAACATTGAGCATTGCAGAACATGCTGTTCCGCTCCTCTGTGATTCTCTCTTCGACCTCTGCGGTCGAAAACATCTGAGACAAACAAAACTGAACATTGCACACGATAGCCCACGGTCCTGATCTACGAACGAACTGGCATAACCAACTGCACGTGTCATCCCAAAAACTAAGTTGATTGAGCGACGGGTGGTCGACGTGGAGGTGCCGGACAGCAGTCTATTGGACACACATCGTGATTGGGCCCAAACTTCCCTATGCATTCGGGAGTCGCGGAATTCATACGTTCCTGAATAAGCTTCCGAATCATCGCGACAAAGCGAGGATGCGTTCCGGGAGTTGCAGCGCGTGCCATTTCCAATCCCAGAGACTGGGACTTCTTCAAAGCTTCATCGTCAAGGTCGTACAGCACTTCCATGTGATCAGAAAGAAAGCCGATGGGAGCGATCACCAGCTTCTTCACTCCATTTTCATGCAATGATTCAATGTGGTCACAAATGTCGGGTTCCAGCCAGGGATCCTGAGGCCGCCCGCTGCGACTTTGGTACACAAGATTCCAACGATTTTCGGGCAATTCCAACTGTTCGGCCACAAGGCGGCAGCATTCATTAAGCTGCTTTTCGTAGTCGGAAGTTGATGACATCGAAAATGGAATACTGTGAGCCGTAAACGCAACTTGAACGTCACTGGCATCGTCTCCACCAACGTCGTCAATCGCCTTCTGAACATTTTCAGCGTTCACGGCGACAAAATCAGGGTGGTTATAAAAGACTCGAATTTTATGAACTTCAATATCGTTAGCGTCGGCCTGATCCTGAGCCGAATAAACGTCTTCGCGATATTGTCGACACCCGGAATAGCAGCTGAACCCAGACGTCATAAAGGCCAGAATTCGCCTGGCTCCCGCCTGCTTGAGTTCTCGCATTGTGTCCGGCAAAAGCGGCGTCCAATTGCGGTTACCCCAAAACACGGGTAGCTCAATCTGATTGGCTTTCAAATCACCTTCAAGCGCAGAAATCAAATCTTTGCATTGCTGGTTGATCGGGCTGATGCCGCCAAAATGACTGTAGTGTTCAGCAACTTCCAGTAGCCGTTCGCGAGGTACGTTCTTTCCTCGCAACACGTTTTCAAGAAATGGAATCACATCGTCGGGACCTTCCGGACCACCGAACGAAACAAAAAGCAATGCGTCATAGTTTGTTGAAGTCATGTATCCCGCTCCTGCCGCGAATAAATCATACGTTAGACTGTTTCTATCGATTAAACGGCAGGTCATCAACTGCGTCAATAGATTTCAATTCGACTCATCAGTCGTCCGGAAATTCAGCAACTGCAACGTCACAATAAATCGGACAAAATGCTACCAACGGTTCATGCTACGCAGTTGGATAAAGTCTAAGCAGCAGCGAGAAAGAATCGCTGACTTTTTGAGTTTCACCGAAGTGTATGCTCATTAATAACAAGGGCTCCGCCCTTGCCCCAGTGGCGTGCACGTGGAACGCTCGAACGACGAGACGCTCCGGCCAACATGCACGCACTGTGCGCCCATCATGTTAAGTAAGAATCTAACGAGGCTGTGCCTCAGACCATTCGAGCTGCCGCTCGGAAACGCGACTACGTCGCTCTAAAAACTTGACTCAACATGAACAAGTTCGCTGCTTTAAGAATTCTAAACCGATTTAGCCACTTGATAAACTACGAATGCGTGCCCCCTTTGGAATGCAGAGAGCATTTCGCTGACCAAACTGGCCGTGCCGTTCAGATGCGTTTGGCGATCGTTTAACTTTCGATATTCTCGGAAACTGGCTCCGCACAAACCGCCGGTCTGACTGTGGTGGCAAAGGACTCCAGGTGAGCCATATTGTCAGAAAAATTCGTGTAGCGAATCTTCTGTCGAATGTCAGATGTGAGTGCTTGCCCACCAACAACAAGGGCGGTTCCCGTTGATTGAGCAACATCAAACAACAGATTGAAATCTGCGGTAAATCGATCAACGTCTCGAATTGACGTAACGCTGATCCAAAACAGCTTGGGGCGTTTCTCCATGATGGCCGTTCGAACTGTTTCAAAAGGCAACATGTTACCAAGTGAAACAGCCTTCCAACCGCTGCTGCTTAACACAATCTCTGCCAGACTTGTTGCCAGCGTGTAAGGGTCGCCATCAAGAGTTCCCCCCATGGCCAGCGGTCCACTCTCCGGGCCAGGCCCAACGGCTCGACGTAGTTCATGGACAACTCGTTGACAAATTTCGCATGCCCGCCGCTCTTCATAAACCTTCACCTGACCGCACTCCCACATGTTCCCAACATTTTGAAACGCGGGAGCAATCACGTGATCACAGATTGAAGCCACAGACGCTCCGGAAACGAACAGGTCAATAATGACTCGACAGGCTGCATCCTCGTTTCCGGTAACCAAAGCTTCGGTAAACGGCTTGTTCGCTTCAAATACGGTCAACGACGTCGAAGATCCGCAACCGTCTGGAAGGTCAACGGCCTTGGGGTTCAACAATCCCTTCCCGCTTTTCCTGACGTATGCAAGTACGGAATTAAGCTCCAGACGTCGATGACCTCCTGCAGTGCGCGACGCTTGAATAAGGCCTTTATCGACCCATCGCTTCAAAGATGACTCACTGACTCCCATTGCCTGGGCGACTTCTTTTGGAGAAAAGTACTGAGAGACCACGTTAACCTCGATTGTTCGGTTAAATCAGAAAGACATTGGACACACGCAATGTTCTAGGCAACAAGGTCAGCATGTCCAAAGTAGAAATGCAGAAAACGTTCATTGTTTACAAATCTAAGTCAAATTTTCATGGACGAAACTTACGTGGCGACTAGAAACGTTCATTGTTTAAGCACTTCTGCTGAAGCACTAAGCATACGTTCAATAACTGAGCCAGACCCATCGGGGACATCATGAAAATTGCTATCATCGGCAGCGGGATCTCTGGGCTGACCTGTGCCTGGCTGCTGCGGAACAAACACGACGTTACCGTGTTTGAAGCGGGCAGTTACATCGGCGGCCACACTCACACCGTCGACTTTGATCTTGAAGGGCGCAACTACAGCATCGACACAGGCTTTATCGTTTGCAATGACCGCACTTATCCAAACTTCCTGCGGCTGATTGACCACCTGAAGGTTGACAGAAAACCATCGGAAATGAGCTTCAGCCTGAGGTGTGATGCATCCGGCGTGGAATACTGCGGATCAGGGCTGAATGGATTGTTCTCTCAGCGACGAAACCTGTTGAAGCCTTCGTTTCTACGAATGGTGCGTGACATTCTACGCTTCAACAAACAGGGAAGTCTTGATGCCGACACGGTTGCTGACGACATGACGGTCGGTCAGTATCTGGATCAGAACAACTATGGCGAGAAGTTTGCTCAATACTATTTGCTGCCAATGGGAGCCGCCATCTGGTCTTGTCCAACCGGAACATTTCGCGAGTTCCCGATTCACTTCATTTTGGAATTCTATCGCCACCACGGGCTGCTGAGTCTGACCAACCGCCCTCAGTGGTACGTCATTAACGGTGGATCAAAACAGTATGTGCGGTCTCTGACATCTGGCATGGAAAATCGAATCAACCTAAACACCCCAGTCTGCAGCGTTGTACGAGAACACGACAGAGTGCTGATTTTAACAAACAGTGGAACCGAAGCTTTCGACGAAGTCATCTTTGCCTGCCACAGCGATCAGGCACTTTCGCTGTTAGAGTCACCAACTCAACAGGAAACCGAAGTGCTTTCTGCATTTCCGTATTCAGCAAATCATGCTGTCCTGCACACAGACACATCGGTATTGCCAAAACACAGAAGAGCATGGTCAAGCTGGAATTACAGGATTCGCCCCGACATAAGCGATCGTCCAACGGTCACCTACAATATGAACATCCTTCAGGGAATAGAATCACCACACACATTTTGCGTCAGCCTTAATGATGTCGATCAAATTGCAAACGACAATGTGATCGGGCAATACAATTACTCGCATCCCGTTTTTTCACTACAACGAAAACAAATGCAGTTGCGGCACAGCGAATTAATTCGAAACAACAGAAGTTCGTTTTGTGGAGCTTACTGGGGCAACGGCTTTCATGAAGACGGAGTCGTAAGCGCGCTGGCGGTTTGTAAACGCTTCGGTGCGAAAGACATTCTGGACACTGCTTTAAGCAACGGCGACGTCAGCGACACACGACAAGCCCAATCAACTACAAATTCGTCTTCGTGGCTGGCTGGTACTTAAGCGATGAACAGCTGCATTTACGAAGGCTGGGTCCGTCATCGTCGGTTTGAACCAACGCCACATGCGTTCAACTATCGACTCTACATGATGTACCTCGACCTTCAGGAAATGGATTCTGACTTTAAATCATTCCCCTGCTGGTCAACCAAAGGTCCGGCACTCGCATGGTTTCGACGTAGCGAACACCTTGGCGATCCTCAACAACCGCTTTACGAAAGTGTGGCAGACTTCGTTCAGGATCAAACCGGTCGAGCTATTAACGGCCCGATCCGGTTACTGACTCAGCTTAGGCTCTACGGGTTCCAGATGAATCCCGTGAGCTACTTTTACTGCTTCGATGAAAACGGAGAAAATGTGCAGGCTGTTGTGGCGGAAGTCAACAATACGCCGTGGGGTGAACAACACTGCTACGTCATTGATCAACCGCAAAAGCCCGGAACACGAATTCCCCGCGTTGTCTGGTCGCCCAAGACGTTTCATGTTTCACCGTTTATGCCAATGAACATGAACTACAAGTGGCACCTTTCCGCCCCCGCCGATCGACTGAACATTCACCTGGAAAACCACCTGACAGCCAAACAAGACTCCACCGATTTTCCTGATATAAACAGCAAGCCCACATTCGACGTAACGATGGCAATGCGGCGAACTGAAATCTCAAGAAGCTCGCTAACGAGAGTTCTTTTCCAATACCCCGCGATGACAATGAAGGTCTTTGTTGGCATCTATTGGCAGGCATGGAAGCTATGGTGGAAGAAAATCCCATTCGTCCCTCATCCGCAAAAAGTGGACGATTCAGGGAACCCGCCTAAAAAGATGCTTACCCAATGATGGACAAGCTGTCAGGCAAAGTTACTGAAATACGACGCCGCATGTATTCCGCCAAAGGTTCCCATATGGCACAAAACGCAGTGGCGGTGTTCGAGATACCGCTATAGTTGAAATATCGCCAATTATTGATCCCCCTTGTTGAATGATCGTACCGCAATGTCAGTTGCCAATCGCAATAAGTCTGCCAATCACATAAACACGGCAGTTCTGAAACAAACGGAAGACTGTGTCGCTTTACACGAAACAGACCAGCAAACCTGGGTGAGTCAACTGTGCTGCCGGATTGTGCTGAAAAAACTGGGCAGCATAAACAAGGGCCGCCTGGCGCTGCGATTTGGCTGCGACGAAGCAGTATTCGGAGACGGAAACAGTCGACAGCCAGCTGCCGTTATTAACGTGCATTCACCCGATTTCTTCCAGCGAATTATGCTGCATGGAGCCATGGGAGCAGCTGAATCCTACATGGACAACGAATGGTCAACGCCCGATCTCATCGATGTGTTTCGCGTACTGCTGCAAAATCAAAGCACTCTGTCGACCATGCGTTCCGGAAGATTTTCGATCCTCGGAGCTTTGCGAAAGCTGGAACATTTCCGAAACCGCAACTCGAAAAGCGGCAGCAAAAAGAACATTCACGAACACTACGACCTTGGCAACGACTTCTTCTCGCTGTTTCTTGATGAGTCCATGATGTATTCGTCGGCGATTTTCCCATCGGCTGATTCAGAACTTGTCGATGCATCATGGGAAAAAGTCGATCGAGTTTGCCGAACCTTGCAGTTGAGCCCCGACGATCATGTGCTTGAAATCGGCACTGGCTGGGGTGGCTTCGCTTATCACGCCGCAAGAAACTACGGATGCCGCGTTACAACAACCACAATCTCCAACGAGCAATTCAATTTTGCTCAACAACGAATCAACGCTGCGGGCCTCGGCGACAGAGTTACTGTCCTGAAACAGGACTATCGAGAACTGGAAGGGCAGTACGACAAGCTTGTGTCTTTGGAAATGATTGAAGCCGTGGGCCGCCAATTCCTTCCGGGATACTTCGAAGTCTGCGAAAAACTTGTCAAACCCAATGGCGCAATGATGCTGCAAGCCATTGTGATGCCGGAACAGACATTTGATCGATATGCGACGTCCGTGGATTTCATACAAAAACATATTTTCCCCGGCGGTTTCCTTCCGTCAATTACTGAAATGCAGGATTGCATCAAACGAAACACGTCATTTCGCATGGCAGAACTAAGCGACTTCGGCATGCACTATGCAAAGACGCTTAACCATTGGAATCAAAGGTTTCACGCTCGGCTGGATGAAGTTCGAGAACAAGGGTTCAGCGAGCGATTCATTCGCATGTGGCGTTACTATTTGTGCTATTGCGAAGCCGCGTTTCTTGAACGAGCCACCGGGCTTGTGCAGACTCTGTGGGTCAAACCCGGATCCACCATCGGCCAGCTTTCCTGACAAGGGCTTCGCCCAACGCCGTGAAGGGATTTTTTAGCGGGAAAACATTGAGATAAAGCGAAAGATCGCAGGCTGGAGTTTGGATGCGGTTAAGTCACGAAGTGACGGTAGGTGATAGCCACGGGCGCGAGCCCGTGGAACAGCATTCGACAGTCGTTTTCAGTCCTGAAGGGACGACAGGCAACAACGCGAAATGATACGCCTACCGTCCCTTCGGGACTTTCCGTCTGACTTTTTGCAAACCACGGGCTCGCGCCCGTGGCTACTACTTAACGTCACTTCGTGACTGAAGCCCATTCGGCATGACTGCTTCTTCTCCAGTTCAAACAGTGTTGTGCTTTTGAAAACCTTTCACGGCGTTGGGCTTCGCCCTTGCCCCAGTGGCGTGGACGGTCGGAAGACGTAGGACGTTCTACCCGCCGAGCCGCTCCGTTGTTGATTCGTCCAACATGCGCACACCGTGCACGCATCTTTTGAGAACAGAAACTTGCCCCCGGTGCCAAGAGGTGTCGTGAAACACGATACGATAAACCCGCCAACGAATGACAGGTGACAACTTCCGCTACCAGAAAGTCATTGATGGTTTGCCTAAGCCAGAGAAGTAGGGCGAAAGTAGCGGACCGAACAGAAAGCCTACAGAATGCCCTTGTTTCAAATAGCCACTTCATTAATCGGACTCGCGGAATCCGCCAGGCTACCTGACGCAGCTATCCGTTTCGGAATGCGCCAATTGCTCGGCCAAAGGCTGAAGCAGATCTCTTCAGGATCTTTAGAAAGCCGCTCCCAATCATTAACAGAACTACTGAAAGCACTCTGCGAAAGCCCCGTCGCACAGTTAACAGACAAGGCTAATGAGCAACACTACGAAGTACCATCGCAGTTTTTCAAAGCGAGCCTGGGCAGCCACCTGAAATACAGTTGCTGCTATTGGGACGATTCAACCAACGATCTGGATACCGCAGAACGCAATGCTCTGCAAAGAACATGCGTAACAGCCGGGTTACAAAATGGACAGGACATTCTGGAACTCGGCTGCGGCTGGGGTTCGCTGAGTTTATGGATGGCAGAACAGTATCCAGACAGCAACATTCTGGCAGTGTCCAACTCGCAATCGCAAAAGGTCTTTATTGACCAACAGGCTCAGCTTAAAGGGCTCACAAACCTGACCGTGCAGACGTGCGACGTGAACATCTTTGAACCTGCAAGGACCTTCGATCGAGTTGTCTCCGTTGAAATGTTCGAACACGTGCGCAACCACGGCAAGCTGATGGAACGAATTGCGGGTTGGCTGAAAGCTAATGGCAAGTTATTCGTACACATCTTCTGCCACGATCGTGAGACATACCTGTTTGAAGATCAGGAAGCATCCAACTGGATGACTCGACATTTCTTCTCGGGAGGCATCATGCCCGGCCGTGATTTGCTGCTCAGATATCAGCAACATCTCACACTGGAAACTCAGGTTTGCTGGGACGGTACCCACTACGAAAAAACAGCCAACGCGTGGCTTAAAAAAATGGATCAGAATCGCGAACTGATCAAACCGTGTTTTCGTGAAACATATGCGGCAGACTGGAAGATCTGGATACAACGCTGGCGCATGTTTTACATGGCATGCGCCGAACTTTTCGGATACCACAAAGGCAGCGAATGGTACGTGTCTCACTATCTCTTCACACGGAAATCGTTCTAAATGTCGGATCCACTGTTGCTGTCTGGCTGCGTTGTTTTAATTTACGTCACCATTGCCTGGACCATAAGCGCGGCTATGTCTCGAGCGGACATTGTTGATCCGTTCTGGGGGCCAGGTTTTCTGGTGATCGTGACCGCTGTCGCTTGGCATCAGTCTCAAACAACGCCTCCGACTTCCGGACAGCCTTCCCCGGTAAACGCCGCATCAACCGTATTTCTATGGACCACAGGAATCTGGGGAATGCGGTTGGGAATACACTTGTTTGTAAGATGGCTTAAAGAACCTCACGAAGACCGACGCTACGCGGCAATGCGAGCGGCGGGCACTAAACGTTGGTGGCTACGCAGTCTGTTTACCGTATTCTGGCTGCAGGGACTTATCATGTGGATCGTCTCACTGCCATTGCAGTTGGCAATATTGTCGTCCACAAACAGGTCACCAATCCTGCTCCCAATCGGGCTTTGCCTCTTCGCGGCGGGATTGTTTTTCGAAGCTGTTGGTGACTGGCAGCTGACGAAGTTTCGAAACCACCCGGAAAGTCATGGAAAAGTCATGAACACCGGCCTCTGGCGTTACACGCGACACCCAAACTATTTCGGGGACTTTGCTGCGTGGTGGGGACTGTTCACGATCTCGCTGTATTTCGGATCACCGTTCTGGACAGTTGTCTCGCCCTTGATCATGTCAGCCTTTCTGATGAAGTACTCCGGAGTTGGTATGTTGGAAAAAGACATCAACAGCCGCCGCCCGGGTTACGCCGAATACTGCCAGCAAACAAATACGTTCTGGCCGTGGCTTCCTAAGAAGACCGGCCCAAATCACGGCAACCGGTAACCATTACTGAACCGTCGCTCGAACGGAAACACTGTCAGCAACAATTCTGTTGCAGCTACAATTCAATACTTCATACGTAACGGAAGGAAATTTTGAACAACGCGATAAACTCTTGGAATTTCCGTGAACGAATCGTCTCTACTGATTGCTGAAAGTGGCGAATTGCAGAACTTGAATGAGCGTTTTTCTGCATTAACGGTGCAGGTATCTGTACCTGCACTTGTCCAGTACAGCAGGCGAAAAGGCGATCGACCTATGTTTCAAAGAATTATTCCAGTTGGCACAAAATCCACACTTCGCATTGTTCTTTGCGTGACCATTTGCGCAGCAGTCGCAATTTGCGGAATGCCAAAATCAGCACATGCTGATGACGCCGCAACGGTAGCTGACGGATTAAAACGATGGCAGGATGTGAAGCAGGCCTGTTTCGGCAACTATCAATACACGGTTACATATTCTTCGTTCTCCGGTTTGCGCAGCAGCACCGTCATCACGGTTCGAAACAACAAAGTTTCAGGGCGTAAGTTTCAAAAGTCATCCGGCCGGCCTGTTCTCCCGACAGTCGAAAACACAAACGAACAAGGCTGGGAAGAGTCTTCAGACGCAATCGGCACTGACACAGAAGGAGCGCCCGCGATGACTCTGGATGAAATTTACGCTACGGCATCCGAAATTGCCTCTCGCCAATTGGCCGCCCATGAAAAACGCTATGTTCACCTCGATAAGCAAGGACTGATCAAATCATGCTTCATCGTGAACACAATGATTATGGATGATGCTCCTATTGACGGAATCAATCTTGCCATGATTCAGATTGCCTCCAAAACAACGGAAGCCATCGAATCAAAATCACCTGCAGATCCTCAGGCCGTCGCTAACCTAAAACACTTTGCGACCAACATTGACGGCTTAACACGACACGTCATCCTGCTGCCGCACAAAGAACGAGAGATGGATCATGACTACCGCGTGGAATTGATTGTCGGCCAGACCATTCAGACTGACGGAGTTAACAAATACCGACTGATGGGGCAGATTGATGAACAGACGTTAAACGGAATTGGCTATCAATATTACCTGGTTTCAAAAATCCAGGGAGCTCTTTCAACAAAGATCGGAGTTCCAGCAGGACAAAAACCTGTGAATGAATTCGTTGAAATCCCACGCAGGCTGGTTCCGTACAACAGCCGTCTGCCAATCGTCATATATGCTCCGGCAGATGCCGACGTAAAGTACCGCATCTTCGAAGCAGGACCAACGATGCCCACAGAACGCGGATAGTGCAATTTCATAAATGATCTGACACGAATTTCAGACGGAAAATCATTCGATCGCCTTCAACATCGCGTCACGGGCAATTCCGCGTTTCAAAAACGACAGCGAAGCGATTTTGTGAGGGTCGCATGAAAACTGAGGAACTCTGGTATAACATGTCGGGTATTCACGTCTTGTTATTTAGGGGAGTTTGCTGTGCGATTGTTCATCCTGTGCCTGTTTGCCGCCTCGAACATTTCGACAGTCCTTTGCGATGAAGCAAAGGCTCGTCCCAACATGTTGGTCATTCTGGCTGATGACCTGGGATATGGAGATCTGACGTGTTACGGGGCGAAAGACCTGCGGACTCCGAATATCGACGCTCTGGTGGCTGCGGGAATGAAGTTTGAAAACTTCTATGCCAACTGCCCGGTTTGTTCGCCAACTCGTGCCGCCTTGCTGACCGGACGTTATCAGGAATTGGTCGGTGTTCCGGGAGTCATCCGCACTCATGCAGAAAACAGCTGGGGATATCTTGATCCTAACGCCACGTTGCTGCCAAAACTTGCTGCGGACTCTGGATACCACACTGCCATTATCGGCAAGTGGCATTTAGGACTCGATTCTCCAAACACACCCCTCGAACGAGGCTTCCATCACTTCCATGGATTCCTTGGCGACATGATGGACGACTATTACAACCATCGCCGCCACGGCAACAATTACATGTACAACGATCGACAGGAAATCGATCCACAGGGCCACGCAACCGACTTATTCACGGAATGGTCGATCGATTACCTGAACGCTCGAAAGTCCGAATCGAACCCGTTTTTGCTATACCTCGCCTACAACGCGCCGCACACACCAATCCAACCACCCTTGGAATGGGAAGACAAAGTTTTACAGCGAGAGCAGGGCATTGATCCAGGCCGAGCCAAGCTGGTGGCACTGATCGAACACATGGACGATGGAATCGGCCAGGTAATCGCGGCCCTGCATGCAAATGGGCAATTCGAAAACACGATCATCGTGTTCACCTCCGACAACGGCGGCCAACTGAACATGGGTGCCAACAATGGACCACTCCGAGACGGTAAGCAAAGTGTTTATGAAGGTGGCCTGAAAGTGCCAACTGCAGTTGTCTGGCCGGATAAGATCAAGGCCGGAAGCCACAGTCAGGTTCGAGCACTCTCAATGGATATTCTGCCCACGCTGTTCGACGCAGCGGGCATCGCAATTCCACAGGCCATTGAAGGACGAAGTTTCCTGCCCACTTTGACCGGGATTCCGCAACCTTCCCTTCGCGAACAGTTGTTCTTTTGCCGCAGAGAAGGCGGACTGCAATACGGCGGCAAAACAATCGAAGCAGTCATTGAATGGCCGTGGAAGCTGCTGCAGAATTCACCATGGCAGCCTCTGGAACTCTACAACCTGGAAACCGACCCACTGGAAGAGACTGATCTGGCAAGCAAAAACAAGAACGTCGTTAACCGCCTAAACGCTGCCATGAGACTTCAGTTGCAGCAGGGTGGTCGCGTTCCCTGGCAGTCGCCGAATTCGAACAATTGAATTCAAGCCAGCCCAGGAGTTTGACTGATCAAAACAGCGTGCCGATGTCCTCCCACCATAGCTCGGGATTCAGCTGAATAAACGATTGCAACAGCTGGTAGCACTGGTCGTTGTCGACAACGGTCAAATCAACGCCGCGACTGCGAACATATTGTTCAGGCCCCTGAAACGTTTTGTTTTCGCCGACGACAATTGATGGAATTCCGTAAAGCAATGCCGTACCGCTGCACATATCGCAGGGCGACAACGTTGAATAAAGTGTTGCCCGGCGATATTCAGCAGCAGACAAACGCCCGGCGTTTTCAATGCAATCCATTTCGGCATGAAGAATGGGGCTCGACTTCTGCACTCGCTGATTGTGGCCTCGACCAACAATCTCACCGTCGATTACCAAAACGGACCCAATCGGAATTCCTCCCGCTTCAAACCCTTTTCGAGCCTCAATGATTGCTTCTGCAAGAAATGGATCCATTGCGGTGCCCTGAAGATAGTCGATTTGTTGGAACAACATAAAAACAGCGAGCACCCAAAAGTGATGTGCTCGCCGTTGAATGTGTTTTTCCTGTATGCCAGCAATTATTGCTCTGTTCCAGATTACAAATTCGATGCCATCGCCCATGCAACAACGCAGTGGTTTCAGGCCAAGCTTGTTGCCCTTGGCGATAGTCGTCGTAGCGACAACGGAGCGGCTCGGCGATCAGAACTGTCCACGTCTTCCGCACTCCTCGCCACCGGGTCAAGGGCGAAGCGCTCGTTAGAGCCATACTCAAAATGACGCGCGCACGGTACACGCATCATTCTCGTAGCGACAACCGAGCGGCTCGGCGATTAGAACAGCCCACGTCTTCCCGCACTCCACGCCACCAGGTCACGACCGAAGCCCTCGTCAGAGCCATACTCAAAATGACGCGCGCACGGTACACGCATCATTCTCGTAGCGACAACGGAGCGGCTCGGCGATTAGAGCTGTCCACGTCTTCCGGCACTCCACGCCACCGGGTCAAGGGCGAAGCCCTTGTTAGGCGGCTGCTTTTCGCATCACGGACGACATTGGGATCACGTCCACACTTTGCTGACGACCAGCGGCGGAGATGAATGATTCGAAGATCTGAATATCCAGTGCCGAAGCCGTGTTGCTTTCCGGATGCCACTGAACGCCAAGACAGTACCAGTCTTCACATGTGGATTCGTAAGCTTCAATCACTCCATCGGGACACGTCGCACTTACTCGGAAGTGTCGAGCCAGTTCGTTGACAGCCATGTGGTGATGACTGTTCACTCGCACTTCGCCTGGGCCGAACACATCATCAAGATGAGTGCCTGGCACGATTTCCAAAACATGTCGCAGATTCTTTTCAACTTCGTCGCGATGATGAATTGCGCGAGGGCAGTCTTCTGGAATATCCTGAAACAACGTGCCGCCGCACAGCACGTTTACCAACTGCATGCCGGAACCGATGGCAAGAATTGGCAGTTTCATTTCGATGGCCATTTTTGCAATTCGGCGATCGAAGTCTTCGCGACGCTTCGGCATGATTCTGGCAGCCGGGCTGGGGTGCATTCCCATTCGAACGGGATCGAGGTCCAGAGTACAACCGGCCAACACGATGCCGCCCAGCATCTCAAGAGCCTGACGCAGATCGTCATCGTTGTCGTATGGCGGAAGCATCATCGGAATGCCGCCCGCACCGATGACGCTGTCGTAGTAGCCAGCATTAAACCAGCTTAACGCTGCTCCGTTATATCGTTCTGGTCGAAAGTCGCCTGTGATACCAACGATAGGTTTAACATTGCTCATTTTGAATCCCTCCCTGGATAATCAAACCGGCCCTGCGAAAGCGCAAGGTTACGGCCCTGGTCGGCGATCAAATATGAGGCCAGCTCAAACTTTATTGAGCGGCAGTGCCACGAAAAGGGCAGGCGTACACGATGTGCATTTGCCGATTCCCTTCAGCACGGTCAACGATTGCTCGTTAAACCTCATAACTTGTCGCAAACATCAAGTGACAGCAAAAATCCATTTCGCTGTGTGTGTGGCGAGAACGTTAGTCAAGCCCAGCTTCAGTGTAAAGCAGATCGATGATTTTGTGGAAAAATAGACACCCGCATACAACATCCAGGCATCCGGAGCTGATTCGACTACAATCGAATTCCTCAAAATAGAAAATTCCGTGCGGCGACACACCACGAATTCCGGCATTCTGTGCTTCTTCATCACACCTAGTAAGGCCTTCACCATGCCCCCAATGGCGTGGCACAGAGAAAAACACTGGGAGTCCTAAACGCCGGGCCAGTCCGTTGTGGTTCCGAAAATTATGCGCACCGGTAGCGCATCACATTAAGATCAGAATTTAACGAGGCCGCGCCTCAGACCAATCGATCTACCGCTCGGAAACGTTTCGCCACCGAATTTATTCGGTGGTGGATAGAGGATCGCTGCTTGGTAAAACTCTTATGAGGCCGTGTCTCAATAAGATGCGAGTTGACGCGGGGAAACGCTCCGTTGTCGCTCTGAAAACCTGACTCAACGTGAACAGGTTTGGTCGAATAAAGAAGTCTAAGCCCGACAAAGTCCACAGCCAAAATAGCAAACACATCACTGCTTTCGAAAGCCCCTCAATGCGTGCTGCACTTTTCGAATCGTTTCAAAAAGGACTCAGGGTTTGTAACGTGGATGCCCCCAAATCGCACCCTGATTCCGTCATCATCAAAGTGGAAGCCTGCGGAATTTGTCGCAGCGACTGGCACGGATGGATGGGGCACGACAGCGACGTACAGCTGCCTCACGTGCCGGGCCACGAACTTGCCGGCGTTGTTGAAGAAACTGGCAACAGCGTGCGGAATTTCGGAAGCGGCCAGCGAGTAACCGTTCCGTTTTGCTGTGGTTGCGGAACCTGCATTCAGTGCGTTGGCGGCAATCAACAGATTTGTGATCGGTACACTCAGCCAGGCTTCACGCAATGGGGAGCGTTCGCTGAATACGTCGAAATTCGCCACGCCGATGTGAATCTTGTCGCACTTCCGGACTCACTAAGCTCAGTAACCGCAGCAAGCCTGGGATGCCGTTTTGCAACATCGTTTCGCGCAATCGTTTTTCAGGGCGATGTGACAGCGGGCGACATTGTGGCAATACATGGTTGCGGTGGAGTCGGCTTGTCTGCAGTCATGATTGCGTCTGCACTGGGAGCACGCGTAGTTGCGGTCGATATTGATGAAGCAAAGCTGATGTTTGCCAAACAATGCGGGGCGGACATCACACTAAATGCAGCCGAATGCGACAACATTGCTCAGGCAATTATTGAACTGACTGGCGGCAGAGGTGCCTCGATGTCTATGGATGCATTGGGCAGTCGGACAACGTGCTATAACTCTGTTGCGTGTCTGGCCAAGCAAGGTCGTCATGTCCAGGTTGGCCTGACGCTGGGGACCGATGCCGATCCGCCGATCCCAATGTCGCTGGTCATTGGGAAAGAGCTGAAAATTATCGGAAGCCATGGCATGCAGGCGTTCCAATATCCACTGATGCTGCGAATGATTGAAAGCAGAAGATTAAGTCCTGAGAAATTGATTCAACGCCTTGCGACTCTGGACGAAGCCTGCAGCATTCTGCCCAAAATGAACTCGTTCCCGGGCCAGGGAGTCATCGTCATCGACCGGTTTTGAGCCAGAAAACTCAAACTGCCAACCAGCAATTTCTGCTGAAAGTAGTCGACATTTCCGAACTTTCAGCAAATCAACAGCTGGCACATTTACTGAATCTGCCCGGAGTAACAGACGGTTCCTGGGGCAAAAACAGCCATTTTCGGCTGACAAAGAGGGCGAACTTAGAAGCTGGTACGCGAATTGCCGTTAAGTTGCACAGACATCTGAAATGGTCTCCATTGACCCATTTTCACTTGTTCAAATATACTGGCGGCGCTTGAACTTAGGGAAAATCGAGGTGATTGCCACTTCGCTCCACGCACGCCATTTGGGCAGACCGACCATTGCAAGCCTGCATTAATCGCAGGTCGCATAGTAAAACACGTTCGCATATCGCGATAAAAGCAAGATTCAAAAAAACAATTGAACGCGAACCACAGACGGTTCCTCAAAAAAAATAAGGGCATAGCTCGGCCATGGAGTTTCTTGAAAAAGTAGGTGACTTCTTCACAACTGCGACCGGACGGATCGAACGTAGCATTACGTCGATTTTCGGTTCTTCCAACGAAAACCGAATTCGAAAAATTGGTTTTCTGCGAGACAAACACGGCAATACGACCATCAAACCGGGCTCGTTGATCGACCGAATTAACTTGCTGGAACCCACGTGGACAGCGAAGTCTGATGACGAACTTCGCCAATCAACGGCCATGTTTCGAGAGCGTCTGCGAAAAGGCGAAACTCTGAACGACCTGCTGCCGGAAGCATTCGCAGCCGTGCGTGAATCCGGGCGACGTTTCCTGAAGATGCGTCACTACGACGTGCAGATGGTTGGTGGCTGGATTCTGCACAACGGCATGATCGCAGAAATGGTCACTGGGGAAGGCAAGACACTGGTTGCCACACTGCCCACCTACCTGAACGCGATCGCCGGAAAAGTTCACGTCATTACAGTGAATGATTATCTGGCCAGACGCGACATGGAATGGATGGGGCCAATCCATATCAACCTCGGAATGACAATCGGTGCCATCCAATCAGAGATGGGACCTCAGGAACGACAGAAACACTACGCCTGCGACATTACATACGGGACAAGTAACCAGTTCGGATTCGACTATCTTCGCGACAACATGAAGCCCACCAAAGAGCTTCAGGTTCAGGGACCTTTGGACTACGCCGTCGTTGACGAAATCGACAACATTCTGATTGACGAAGCCAGAACGCCGCTGATCATCTCCGGTCCGGCGCACGACAATCTGGACAAGTACCCGAAGGCCGACACAATTGCTCGGCAACTGCGGGCCGACGTTGACTTTGAAGTTAAGGAAAAAGAACACACTTGCCACTTAACAGAAGAAGGAACTCGCCGAGCCGAAGAACTGGCCGGCGTTGATAGCTTTTACACCGCAGGCAACATGGAATGGCCGCACCTGATCGACAACGCATTAAAGGCGCATCACCTTTACAAAAAGGATGTCAGCTATGTTGTTGAACGCGGCGAAGTCGTCATCGTCGATGAAAACACCGGGCGAAAAATGGAAGGTCGCCAGTGGAGCGACGGACTTCATCAGGCTGTTGAAGCCAAAGAAGGCGTAAAAATTAAGGAAGAGTCGCAAACTCTTGCCACAATCACATTGCAGAATTACTTCAAGCTGTACGGCAAGCTTTCGGGCATGACGGGAACAGCGATGACCGAAGCCGAAGAGTTCTGGAAAATTTACAAACTGGATGTCATGGCGGTTCCGACAAACCGCACGATGCAGCGAATCAACCATCCGGATAACATTTACGGCAGTGACAAGGAAAAATGGAATGCCGTGGTTGGAGAGATCGAAGAAACTCACAAAACCGGAAGACCGGTTCTGGTCGGAACAACTTCCATTGAAACTTCGGAACTGGTCAGCAACAAACTGATCAAACGAGGAATCAAGCACGACGTGTTGAACGCCAAGTTCCACGAACGTGAAGCAGAAATCGTCGCACAGGCCGGTCGCAAAGGCGCTGTGACAATCGCAACCAATATGGCGGGGCGAGGAACAGACATCGTTCTTGGCGGCAACCCGGAACATTCCGCATGGGAAGAACTAAAGGAAATCTACGATTCACGTCTGGACGTTCCCAAAAGCGAATGGGATGCCCGCACAGAAAAGATTGCCACCCGAGACGGCATGAAGGCAGAAGCTGAAGAAGTTCAGAAACTTGGCGGACTGCACGTCATCGGCACAGAACGCCATGACTCTCGGCGAATCGACCTGCAGCTTCGAGGTCGTGCCGGTCGTCAGGGAGACCCAGGCTCCAGCCGCTTCTTCATCTCACTTGACGACAAGCTGATGCGGTTGTTCGCAGGCGACTTCGTGAAACGCGTCATGCAATGGGCCGGTCTGCAGGATGGTGAGCCGATTATCAGCCCCATGGTGACTCGCCGTGTTGAGGGAGCACAAAAGAAGATTGAAGAACGTCACTTCGACCAGCGCAAAAATCTGCTGGAATACGACGAAGTAATGGACGAACAACGCAAGCGAACCTATTCGTATCGCCAACAGATTCTGGACGGTGCGGATTGTCGAGCTTTGCTGGTGGGAATGATGGACGAGCAGATTGCTCATTCAGTAAACCATTTCCTGAATTCAGACTACCGAACCGACACTCTTATCCAGTGGGCGAGTCAAAAGCTGCACGTTGATCTGACTCCGAATCAGATAAAAGACCGCAATCGTGAACAGCTTGAGGAATACCTGAAAGAAGAAGCGGAACGCCAGTTTGAAGGTGTCATCAGCGAACAGCTGGATGTCAATCTTCCTGTTGGTGACGGCGAAGACGCCGAAGACCTGAAACGAGAATGGAACTGGGTCGCCCTTACACGCTGGGCCAACCGACACTTCGCTTTGAATTTAAGTGACCGTGACCTGCCGAAGGTTGATCGCAAAGATCTGCAGGAACATATCCTTGAACTCTCGCGCGGAACCATTTCACGTTGGGACCTGTCGGACCTGGATGACCTGCTGGATCCAGACTTTGAACGCAAGTCGCTTTGCGGTTGGGCTCGGCACCACTTTGTCCTGAATGTCACCGTAGACGACATCGAAGGCAAAGAGCAAGCTGAAATTGAAAGGTACCTTCAGGAACGAGTCCGGCTGTTGTACGACGAAAAGGAAGTTACATTTCCAGTTAACGTCGGCATGAGCAGTTTCCTTTCCGGCGACGGTAGTCACGGTGAAAAATACAACCGCGAAAAACTGTGCCGCTGGGCGAACTCACGCTTCAAGCGAGACTTCCGCCCCGAACAATTCGCTCAAATGTCCGCGACCGATATTCAGTCGCTACTGGTCGAAACAAGTCGAGACTTTCTTCGCACCAAACCGGACGTACCGGCTGTGGAAGCCAAACTTCTGCAACTGCTGCCGGATTCGGACGTCGAATCTGACCGAGTCACCGCTCAGCAGGCGAAAGCTGTCGCCGAATGGGCCAGTTCAGAAATTCAATGGACGGTCGATGAAGAAAAACTGCAGACAATGCACCCAGCCGACGCTCGAGCCAACTTCGTGCAGGGCATCGACTATGTTTATCGCCCTGAACTTCGACAAACAGAACGCTCTGTTCTGCTGGAAATTGTCGATTCTGCGTGGAAAGATCATTTGTACTACATGGGCCACCTGAGGCAGGGCATTAGCTTTGTGGGTTACGCTCAGAAGGACCCCAAAACCGAATATAAGCGAGAAGGCCGCAAGGCATTCCTTGCGATGTGGCAACGAATTTCAGAACAGGTTACTCAGGCAACATTTCGCATCGAACAGGAAAGCCCGGCCTTTGTTGGGTCGCTTTGGAAAATCACAGCCACCGAACAGGACGTCGCTCCTCCCATCGAAGACAACACCAGCCAGTACCAGACAAACAGCTCTGAACCTGGCGAAGGTGGAAAGACGATCGATCCCATCGTGAACGATCAACCCAAAGTCGGAAGAAACGACGCCTGCCCTTGTGGCAGCGGGAAAAAATATAAGAAGTGCTGCGGTAAATAGTCTCCGTAGCTGCAATCTGATCACATCAAGGAATGGATTCCTGATGAAGTGGATGTTGAACCTGACCTACCTAACGCTTTTGATACTACTTTCACCAGTAATCATCTACAGAAGCGTGCGCCACGGTCGCTACCGGAAGGGCTGGAAAGAAAAACTGTTTGGTTTACTTCCAACCTTTTCGCCCGGCGAATCTGTGGTGTGGTTTCATGCGGTCAGCGTCGGTGAAGTGCTGCAACTTCAAACACTGATTGCAGAATTCAAACAACAAGTGCCAGCCAAGGTTCAGGTTCTAATTACCACGTCCACAGATAGTGGATTTGAAGTTGCGTCAAGTCGATTTCCTGACTGCTGTGTCTCGTGGTTTCCCCTGGATTTTTCATGGGCAATTTCCAACGCCATTCGCCGCGTGCGTCCAAACATGCTAGTTTTGGTGGAACTGGAACTGTGGCCCAACCTGTTGAAGTCGTGCGAGCAAAACAACATCAGAACGGCCATCATCAACGCACGTATGAGCGATCGCAGCTTTGCCGGGTACTCCAGAATTCGTCGGCTGGTCTCTCCGCTACTGCAACAACTTTCGATTGTTGCGGCACAGAACGAACAATACGCCGATCGCTTGCTTGGGCTGGGAGTTCGTCCAGACGTGATGACGGTGACTGGGTCTATTAAATTTGATGGAGTGTGTTCTGACCGAAACAACCCAGCCACACAGCAACTTGCTAATCTGCTGGGAATAGAACCACACCACACGGTGTTCATTGCCGGAAGCACGCAGCATCCGGAAGAGAAGCTTGCACTCAGCGTCTGGAAGTCGCTTCGCAAATTAAATCCGGAACTCAGACTAATCCTGGTGCCTCGGCACAAGGAGCGATTCGACGATGTTGCCAAACTTGTCACGGATTCTGGCTGCACGCTTAGCCGTAGAGCACAACCTCGCGAAGACACACGCCACGACAGTGAATCCGTCATTTTACTGGATACGATTGGCGAACTGAACGCCTGCTGGGGCCTTGCAGATATTGCATTTGTCGGCGGCAGCTTCGGAACTCGCGGCGGCCAAAACATGTTGGAACCCGCAGCTTACGGAGCGGCTGTAATAGTTGGGCCAAACACATCGAACTTTCGAGAAATCGTTCAGCAGCTAAGCCAGGCCAATGGCATTATCAAACTCGCTCGCGAATCGGAACTCCAAACGCAGGTAAGCGAACTTTTGCAACGTCCGCTTCGACGATGGCAACTGGGGCAGGCCGCGCAAACAACCGTGATCAATCAGCAGGGTGCAGTGGACAGAACGATCAGGTTACTGGTGAGTGCGTTGGCTGAAAACACGCAACCGCAACACGCTGAGGCGGTGCGATCAGCCGCTTAAAGTCGTCAAAGCTGGATGCTGTTAACACAATCTGCGTTGCTGTCCGACGAGCTCCCGTCCAGACGACGTGGCCACTTATTGCAGATAGCCTCTGATCAGATCTTCAATGAAAACCTGGGAATCGCTTTTATCGAACGCCGCTTCGCCTTTCTGAAGCATGTATTCTTCCAGTGTTGAGTATCCCTGATCAATTCGCTTGCCAATGCCTGCATCAAAGGATTGATACCTACGCTTTAAGGCTTCGAAAAGCACCCCTTCCTTCCGGATTTTTGATGCTGTTTTCAGACCGTACGCAAATAGATCCATTAGCCCCACGCAGGAACGAAATACCGCCTGATGATCGTTGGCTGACCCTGCGATTTCGAACGTGATTCCCCCGGGAGTCAGGCCATCTTGTGCCATAATCGTCAGCATCACCTGTGTCGCCACGCAGATATCATTGGGCAATGCATCGCCCGTTCTGATGGAGATGCCTCCTAAAACCGTCTGCGTGCGAGCATATTCAAGAACTCGCACAATAGAGTTCCCAGACAACATGGCCTGATTCCACTCGACGTTCAACTTCACGGTATCCATCATTCCAAACTGACGAACAAAGTTCATACAGCTGGCAATATCAGTTGCATATTGATTATTGGCAGAATGCTGCTGCCCGACTTCAAACAGGAACTGTCCTTCGAAGCCAATCTCTCTGGCGTAATCAGAGGCAAGATGAATAAACCGTGCCAGGTGGTCAAGCTCGCGCATTGGGTCCATATCGTGAGGACTTCCGTACCACTCTTTGCCTATCGGAAGAACAAAGTTCTGACCTTGCAGCTCGTGAGTAACGTCCATCGATTTTTTTACCTGTGCCGCAGCATAGGCAAACACATCCGCGTATGGACTTGTGGCAGCACCAAATAAATAGCGACGGCGAGATGAAAGTTCTGCCGTTCCAGACAACAGCCTGACGCCAGTTAATGCCTGCTGTGACTTCAACTTATCAGCAAGCTGATCGATGTTCCGGTTTGACTGCAGCAGACTGTCGCCTTCCGGCGCAACATCATGATCCCGATAGCAATAGTAAGGAATTCCAAGCTTGCACAAGAACTCAAATGCAACATCCACTTGTCGCAACGCAACCTCAACAGAATTGCGGTTTCGTTCAGGAGATGCCTGAATCGCACATTCCGTAAAAACGTCTTCGCCTGAAGCTCCCGCAGGTTTCCAGCCGGAGAGCCCAAATCTCAACCAGTCGGACATTGTGCGTTCTTCAACGACTTCTTTGGGATTATAGTGCTTGAATGCCAGCGGATTCTTTGACGTCGGCCCCTCGAAGCAGATCTCGGGGACATCCGGAAAGAACTCAATTGTCATGAACTCCTCCTGAAACACTATTCCAAAACAGCGGCAAACCAGGCCACGCACTCCCCAACCAACCACTTCCCACAGTATCGCAGTTTACACCCCTTTACGTATCTCAACACCCCAAACAAGCGGGTGGACAACCGAAAAAATGGTCTCGATTCAGTTTTGACGATTGTGCTAAGCTCTCCGCTCTGGGGAAGGCCCGGTTGCCGCAGGGATTTCCTCCAATACAGCACACAATTTCGTGACGACATTACTGTGTTTGTAACGCCACGCGTCACATGTGCCCCTGAATTTTGGGAGGTTCAAGGATGAACTCACGATATATTTTCCAGCAATTCCTGCACTTGTCGCTCGTTGTATTAGCGTGCTGTCAAACTTGTCTTGCTGAGCAGGCATATCTTATCCGCTTTAAATTTCAGCCGAATGAGATGCTGCGATATCAGAGCTCACAAACAGTCGTGCAAACTGCCGCAGCGGCAAGCGGGCAGAAGGTTGACAGCACAAAGGTCGATCAGACTCGAGTATTTACCGTTCAGGAACTCGATCAGGAAGGCAACGCAGTTGTATCCATGCAGTTCGAACACGTGCGGATGGAAATGAAGTCGGATAGCGGCGAACCTGAAGTATTCGATTCGAAGATGCCCGAAAGCCAGGTGCCGAACAAATTTCGCCATGCGGCCAGCAAACTTAAAGGTGCGGCACCCAGATACACTTTAAACTGCACAGGAACACCGGTTTCTGAGCTTGGCTTTGAAGCCGTTGACGAAGCTGGCCAGGCCAGTTTTATGATGCCGCTTCCTGCACAGGAAGTCAAAGTGGGTGATGCATGGAAAACTCACATCAGAGTTACCACAAGGATCGCGGAAGGCGTTAAACGCGAAATACCTTTGCTCAGGACCTATCGACTTGAATCGGTGCAGGACAATATCGCCACAATTACGTTTGCCACATCGTGCGGTACCGAAATTAAGTCTCCCTCAGTAAAGGCTCAGTTGCTTCAGGCAACACCACTGGGAACAGTGACCTTCGATCTTGAAAAGGGCACCGTACTCAGCCGAAAACTAAAGTTCGACAAGTCCGTCCTGGGAGCATTGGGGCCCAACACATTGCTGTCAGCAGTCGGCACCATCAATGAAGAACTACTGCCGGAAGCAGAACCTGCCGTGACGGCCCGCTAGCAGCGTGTCCGGATACCCGTTTCCCCCTGGATATCATTGATGAAATGG
>CALFSX010000225.1 GCA_937916515.1 uncultured Planctomycetaceae bacterium
TCTCACCGCCATTCCAACCCCGCCAAGCGCCACACTTTTCCGCCGCCGTTTACAACTTGAGTTAGCGAGGTAAGCCGCTGTTGTCCGTCAAGGATCAGCTGCTCAGCGTTTTCAGGTGGCACCGTCACGGGATCGAGCCCTTCAACTGGCCGGACTTTGAAGCGTGCCTCCCCACCGGTTTCGAGCAGCATGACGGCACCAACCGGAAAGGCTCGTGCAATACTGGTCAGAAGTGAACGGATATGTTCATCATCCCACACCCACCCGCGTTGGAAGTCGGGGAGTTGGATTTCGCCCACTTCGATACCTTTAAGCAGGTCGGCAAGTCGAGTTTTGGTGGAATCAAATGTGGACATCGTTTTATTTCCGTAACCTTTCAATCAGCAGCCGAGTGGGCGAAGAGATCTACTTCTGCACCAATCGCGTGTTGCCCCGTTTTACTCACGTCTACTTTGCTTTCTGGATTCGCTGATTAACCGGTTCAGGGTTGGTGATCTGCCCAAGGAGTGCCTCGACCTCGTCTCTTTTGAAAAGGCGGTAGTTATTCACTGGGTGCCTGTACTCCTGCAGCTTTCCCGACAATGCCCAGGCTCGGACAGTGTTCGCGGAAACCCCCAAGAGTTCGGCTGTTTCTTTGACCAACAGGAACTCGTCTGTCGTAGTCATGGTCCCACTCGCGCGAATGAAGTTTTGTTTCCTGACATCCCACAACCTTACCAAACGTGAATGAAGACTACAATCAGCCCAACGCGGTGCTTTCATGCCCTAACCTAGATGGAAAGATCAGGTCTGCACTGCAATCCATTGAAGCGTGCGGCATCCGTGCTCTGCTAAATACCACTGCGGCAGCGAGGTCGTCGGGCACCCACCGGCAGGGTGCTATGTCATTGCCACAGACGGATCAATCACCAGACCGCGAAATCGTCGATCTGAGATCCTCGATCTCAAGACGACTCAACCATCGCGTTGGATTACAGAGATCCATTACGGGCAAACCTGACGCCTTATTTGGTTTCAAACTGCTGCCCGAGCTCCAGACTTGGACCACCAGATCACATTTTGTCCCCCATTGGAGTACGTCACCAACAAAACAGGACCCTGTTGCGTAGATGTATCAAGCACGGTCTTCAATCGGAGTCGAGCAACATCATCAGCTTGCCCAACTTTCGCTGTAACGACTCCGTTTCTTTTCGGAGTTTCGGGCTCAGCTGTTTGTTGGCCTCCAAGTGGATTGCGAGCCAGCGATCCCATGACCATATGACCCTGGAGAGCTCGTCCTCAAATTGATCGCCGACCACAACTGTGGGTTTACGCCCTCCAACCTGACGGCGACCTTGAAGCGAAAGAATCTCCGCCTGAAGCCGATGGGTGCTCCAGCGGTCCTCAATCGCCAACTCGGTGAGTCGATCTCGGTCCTGTCCCTTGGGAACGCTTACGAGCTTGATGAAGTGGGTAATTGTTAGTGCGAAGCCAGCGGCCCGGAATACACGGAACCAACGCAGAAGTTCGGTCTTGGTGTAACCGGACTCGCGAGATGCCAGAGCCCGGAGCTTTTGGCAGGTATCACGCGGCACACCGTGTTTCTCGGCGAGCTCCGTAATCACGCCGTGTGGCGATCTTTGGCCGCACTGCCTCAGTACCTCTTTGCCGATCTCGTAGCGATGCTCAATGCCCTGAATGGCCTTCTCGACCTGGGCGTTGCTCTTGGTTTTGCTCATTGGTAATCATACTTTTTTCATTGCTCTTCAGTTCTTGTTCCTCGAAGTCTACAATAGCTAAAAGCCGGATTTTAGACTACGAGGGAATTTTGTCAGTGTAGTACATCATGTCATGGGAAAAACGCGAAAATGGCCGCCGCTACTTTTACCTGAGCGAAAGGCGGCCGGACGGTAGTGTGCGAAGGCGGTACCTCGGAAACGGGATTCGGGCTGAGGTGGAAGCAATTCGGATCGAACGGGGCCGTGCCCAACGAGCGATGCTGACTCAAGAACGTCAGGAAGCTGCCGATTTGGAAAGACTTACCAGCGAGGCGGCCAGATCAAGCACAACCCTGCTGGATGCACACTATTTTGCCGCCGCACTACACAACCCCAAAGGCCGCGGCTGGCGAAGGAGACGCGAAATGATCAAGCCCGTGGAGACTGCGATGGAAGAGACGGTGACCAAGGAAGCTGAGTTACCAGGTAAAACCTGCACAACTGACCTGGAACAGTTGGTCTCACTCGCCCGGCGTGGTGATCGCGATGCAGCACGGCAACTACGGGCGATTCTGAATGAAGAGTCGGATTTGTTCGGCCCCTTGGGACAATTGGCCTCCAAGGTTCAGGCCCAGTGGATCCGTGCGATCACCGGTTGTGACCTCTTCGAGCGAGAAATGATGCTCCGTGCTACCGCAGAACTGCGGAAATCGCTCATTGAGGAAGGCGATGGTACCGAGCTTGAGCGACTGGCCGTTGAGCAGGTGATCAGCAGCTTCCTGCAGCTGAACTATCACGAACACAGGGAGGCCGAGTGCCCCGCCAGCGATCTGCGAATCGCAGGGCACCGAGCCAAACAGATCGAGCAGGCATCACGTCGCCACATGAAGGCTCTTGGAGCTCTCACAACGCTGCGACTGCTTGCTCCGAAGATCATGCCGCAGCAGCGCCATGCTGCCCTTCCTGAGGGGCACCAGGACCCGCAACTCCTGCTCGAGCTGCCTCAGGTCAACGGAAACCGGTTGACCAAGATGTTTGATCGTTCCCTTCAGCCGGTCCCGATGAATTGACCGAAGATTCAGCCACTCAGTATCACGGATACCAGATACCGGAGCAGGTTGATACCCTCGGTAAAACTGCCCAACGGGGACCGTCAAGGAAGCTCGCTATGCCGCCGCAAAACAGACGGTTCAGCAATGCTCACACAGTTCCTGCACTTCCTCGGCCAACAGGCACCCGATCTCGTCGTTGCCGTCCATGTCCCTGCTATTCACGCAGACTTTCGGATCTCCGGCAAGGTTCCAGATCAGCCGGTACTGCACACCTCGGCGGTCCATTTCCCCCACGCGAGCTTGGATTTCCGACACAAGGTCTTGGCGACTGAAGGCGTCCGCAGGCGGTAGCGGCGGCTCATTGTCGAACGCTGGCTCGAAGTGGGTCCCTCGCGATAAGCAGTAAACCACCTGGATCGCCGTGATGACGTCGGGATAGGCTATGCGGCCCAGCACGGTTGCCCACAGACGTTGCAACCAGTGATGATTCGCTGCGGCCGGAACATACCAGCGTCTCAACTGCGGACTTCGGAATCCCGCTTGAAGACGGTGACTTATGCGTCGAGCACGCCGCAAACGACTGTCGGTTGGAACACGCAGCATCAGTTCGATTTCACATTCCAGACGTCCACTGTTTCCCGTACGAATGGCTGACAGCAGTCCAGCCACGGGATCGCTGAATTGTCTGCCGTCGGTCACATCCAAAAACGATTCGAAGTTTCTGATCGACAGCACATCGGGCATCAACTGCAGCGTTGCCGAAGTTTCAACGGCGAATTCCGCCGATGACGGCTTCAACACATTGACCAGCGTTCCCGGATAAGCATCCTGAAGCTCCTGCAGAAACAGAGCTCGCAGATCGTCCGGCAGATCTGCTGACAGGCCCACAGTCCCTTTTGCAGATCGCAATCGCAGTTTCAGTTCACTGCCTCTGATTTCAGCACGGTGGATGGCTCGCAGCAACGATTCCATCGCCAGGGGCCCGCGAGTGTTGCCGATGGGAGAACGAATTTCGAGTTCCATGAAGGAGTTAAAGTTTTTCGAAGCGAATTGGTGTATCAATGTTGCTCTTGTCACCGACCCGAGTCCGGCACGTGTCACGCGCAGTTGCTTTCGCCGCAGCAATTCACTACCACCGCTGCCGTTTCCCCACAGCGACCAACGCCAGCAACTCGGCGCCCAGGACTCACCAACTCAATCAGCTCGCCACGCCACCCAGTCAAGGGCAATGCCCTTGACGGAGCGGGCCCGACGTGCCCGTAATCCGCATTGCGATTCGTTGTCTTGGAGCTTGCGACGGGTTGGAGTCACTTCCTTCAGCGATACCGGGGCGGGGCCACCGCTACCAGCAATGCTGAAGGATGCCTGGCGAAAGAAAACGAACGACCGCTCGATCACGATCCATGCTTTGCGAGGAAGGGCTTCCGCGGGATTTCAGCATATCACGAAACCGGCGTAACCGTCAGAGAAGCGTGTTGCTTTTTCGACGCAGCGTTCTGCATGGGAACGATCGTCCGACGCAGACAGCGATGGTCGGTGAAGACGGCATCATGAAATGGGTTTGAGGCCAGCAGGGTATCGAAGTCACAACCAACAAAGACTGTTCGCTGTCGATTTTGCATGAACGTGTCAGCAAGACTCAGGATCTTCGGAAGTCGATAAACGCTACGAGTTGTCACAAACAGCACAACATAGCGGTTCGGATCATCGGCGGCGAATTGCGACTGATGAATATCGTAGCCGCGAATTTTTCGTTCGATGGATTCCACGTCCTGCCGAGACCGCATGCGTTCTGTCCCGTTGTCGAGTTCCAGCACAAAGTTGAACGCCCTGCCCTTCGCGTTCACAAGCTGGAAGGCACAGTCCGGATACATCGTAAACCCGCCGGCTTCCAGCTTGACGCTGTTTTCACGAGCAAAATGCCGCAGAGCAATCCGCTGTCGATGTCCCGTGACCGCCAGATGCACAATCACGTCCGCCAGATAGTTGGTGTGGTAATGGTGCCCGTGGCTGATTTCTCCGAAATAACGTCGTCGAGGCAAAGCGGCATCTTCGCCATACAGCAGACGATATCCTTCCCGAGTCAGCTTGAAATAGTGAGGCGAACGCCCGTTGGAAACAATCGCATACGGCCAGGACTTCAGCAGTCCGGCATCGGTGAGTCGTCGCAATCGGCGTCGCAGATTGTGTTCATCATGGAACGGAACGGAAAACGTCTGGCTGACTTTGCACAACTGAGCCGGCGTCAGTGGCGTGCGGTCGATGGCTGTCAGAATATCCAGATCTCGCAAGCCGATCTTCGTGGTGAATCTTTTTGGCATACTTCGCGTGACAGTGTAGCATGACCGAGTCCTACTTCCGCTTGCATGACTCCGCAAAAGTTTGGTTACATGAATGACGTCGATCAGTTGATCGAACAAACCAGCGTCCATCAGGTGCTGGCTCATTACGGAAAACCGCTTCCCGAAAAGGCCAGCGGCGAACACCGCATGCAATGCGTCTTCAACGAAACCTGTGCCGACAGTCAGTACGGCAATCTCACCGTGAAGCTGGACGACACCGTCAACCGCATCTACTGCCACACCTGCCGCATTCGAGGCAACCTGTTAACGCTGCTGCACGGTCTGGAAACTCATCAGCCGCCAACCGGTGGTCGCCTGCGTGGCGAAGAATTCAAAAACGCCGTCGCCAAACTGCGCGAGATCTCCGGACAACCCGCCAGCAACGCCGCCCCCAACACACAGCCCAATTCGTTTAACCCGCAGCCGCAGGCGAGGCCACAAGTTTCAGCGCCCGGCTCCACCCCATCTCCAACCAGCCCCAAGCTAACCAATACCCCGCTGCACCGGCACGAAAAAGAAGCCGCCCGAGAACTCGCCGACTTATACAACGATCTCATCGTCGACGTTGCCGAAATGAGCCCCGAGGCTGCTCAATACGTTCGCAGCCGCCCGTGGATGACACCGGACCTCATGCGAAAATGGGGCGTCGGCTGGATTCCCGGCAACGGTCGCAGTTTGTTCCGCAAGACCTACATGGTCTACACCCACCGCAACGAACGAGGTGAAGTCATCAGCTACAGCGGCCGAGACCTGCTGTTCGAACAAAAGTGGTTGAAGTGGATCAAAGACGGCAAACCCGAAGGCAAGAAGCCCAACAAACACCGCTACGTCTCCGGCTTCCACAAAGGCCAGGAACTGTACGGAGGCTTCGCCTCCCGCCTGAACGAACCCTACGTCCGCGAATCGTTGAACAAATACGGCTTAGTCGTGGTCGAAGGCATGAACGACGTCCTCCGATTAGAAGACCTCAAAGTCGCCGCCGTCGCCCTCACCAGCAACCGCCCCACCGACCAACAAATCCAAACCCTCACCCGCTTCGCCCAACAAACATCAAACAACCGCATCACCCTCTTCCCCGACTGCGACGAAGAAGGCGAAGCGGGTTTCAAGGAGTTGCTATGGAAACTGGCAGAGCAAAGACTCGAGGTTCGGCTTGCCTGCTCCAGCCAAATGTTCGATGGACACTTCAAAGGAAAGCAGCCCGAGAACCTCACTGTAGATCAATGGGAATCTCTCACGAAAAACCTGTCCCAAACCTGATCACTGAACAGTGCCAGAAAACTCACATCGCCAGCCATCATTTCGACGACAATTGCCGGATTCTCGATACTGCGTTCGTTGCGTGGGTCGATGTGACCGGAGCGGCGAGTGTTTGTCAACGCAGTCGATCGGCTAAAAGAAAGCGAGAGTCGGTCGTTCAGGTGCCTCGACAAGTTGGCGATTCGCCCGACTGTCAGATTTTAGGAAGTCGCAAGTCGTAAATTTCACAAAGTCCATCGGGGATTATTCTTCGGACAGAGCCTGAATTTGTTGATCCAGCATCTGCTGCATGACGGGATTCCCTTTCATTCGCTCCTTGAGTTCGGTCAGTTGCTTTCGCAGCATTTCCTGGCAGTCAACGTTTCCGCCGCTGCCGCCGCTCTGGATGTTGATGCTTGAACTAAATGCCTGTTGACCGCCAGCAACATTGCTGAATCCAAGGCCGGGAAACAGCATGGCTGGCCCCTGGTTGTTCCCGAATCCCAGGTTGTTTCCCGGAGTGTTCGATGTGTACTGTTCATACAAGGCGGCTGCTTCTGGGAGTTTCTTTTTGAGCTCTTTGGCATTCTTCGCAACAAGTTCGACTGGCTTCTCGCCGCCTGTGATCTGAGCCCGAATTCGGCCTCCTGGCAGTTCCTGGAGAGTTGTCTCAAGTGGTCCTTCTTTTACGCTGATCGTTCGCATTCCGTTGATATTGGACATCGACACACTTCGATTCACATTGCCGCCGCCAGCAAGCTGGTTGCCGGGTTTGTCCCAACCTTCGAACGGCTTGATCCCATCGGCTTCTTTGGTGTTGAGCGCGATCTTTGCTCGTTCGGCGGTCGAAGGCTGATCGCTTTCGCTCAGCATCTGCAATGTAATCCGAGCGGCTTCTTTGGTTTCTTCGTCTTTGGATTGTGCCAGTTTGCCGAGCACATCGATGGACTTCTCGATCGTGTCGCGATCCCCTGCCAGGGCCGCCTTGGCGAGAGCCGGAATGGCTTCTTTACCAGCCGCGATAAGTTGCTTCTCGGCCTTGATTCGTTCTGTGAGTCGCTGGTGACCGAGCTGCGTCACCCACTGGTCAATCTGTTCTGGCAGCTTCGCCTCTGCGGCCTCGTTCGCTTCTGCGGCCTCTTTCGTCTTTTCAGCCTTGT
>CALFSX010000226.1 GCA_937916515.1 uncultured Planctomycetaceae bacterium
AGGTTTGTTTTTACGACCCTTATCTGCCCAACGGTGTCGACAAGGCAATCGGGATCGCCCGCGCGAAATCGCTGCCGGAGCTGCTGGCAAAAGCCGACATTCTTTCGGTGCATTGCCCGTTGAACGACGAAACACACCACATGATTGCGGAGGATGAATTGACTCTCATGAAGCCTTCCGCCTTCGTGGTGAATACGGCTCGCGGTGCGATCATCAAGAAGACTGCGATCCTGAACGCCCTGCGAAATGGACAACTGGCCGGCGCGGGTTTGGATGTCGTCGAGGACGAGCCGCTGAAGACGCCGGACGAAGCCGCCACGCCGAACCTGATCGTCACCTGCCATGCCGCCTTTTGCAGCGTGGAGTCGAAGAACGAAATGCGTGCGACTTCAGCACGCATCGCCCTGGCTGCAGTGAAAGGTTTGCCTCTGGAGAATATTGTCAACGGCGAGGAGACGTCGCTTTCTCTCGCGCCAGGTCTGGAAGGGATGTCGATATGAGCAACGCAACCGCGAACCGAGCCCCGCGACCTACGGGGGTGGCTGAGGTCATTTCTTTGAACTGTGTGTGGCTGATGGCTCTGTGTTGCTCTGCGGCGGCGGCCGCTGAGCCGGTTGATTTCGGCAAGCAGATTGCACCGATCATTGAGCAGCATTGCGTGCGATGCCATTCGCCGGGGAACAGCAAGGGCGACGTGTCGCTGGCGACGCTCGACGACTTGAAGTCGAATGAGTATGTCGTCGCCGGTGATGCTGATGGCAGCTATCTGATCGAACTGGTGACATCGCAGGATGGTGAGCCGCCGGCCATGCCGAAGGAGACGAAGCCGCTGTCAAACGCAGAAGTGGCCATGCTGCGTCAATGGATCGAGCAGGGAGCGAAGTGGCCCGACGGCGTTGTTGTCAAAGAGAAGGCGAAGGCCGATGCGTCGTGGTGGTCACTGCAGCCGCTGAGTGTCGACTTTCGCTCCGGCAAAGCTGCGAATTTGGAGACCCCTCTTGCGGACCAAAAGGCGACACTGACAATTGACGCCTTTATTCGCGAAAGACTCAATCAACACGCTCTCACATTCAGTCCGCAGGCCGACCGTCGAACATTGATCCGGCGTCTGTCGTTTGATCTGCATGGATTGCCGCCGACGCCGGAAGCAGTGGATGCGTTCGTAAACGATCCCGATCCTCACGCCTACGAAAAGCTCGTCGATCGTATGCTCGAATCGCCACACTATGGAGAACGATTTGCACAGCACTGGCTGGACGTTGCTCACTATGCCGACACGCATGGGTTCGAACGCGATAAGCGGCGAGACAACGCGTGGCGATACCGTGACTATGTGGTCCGGTCGCTCAATGAAGACAGACCTTACGATCGCTTCCTGCAGGAACAGATCGCTGGCGATGTGCTGTGGCCGGATGACGAACAAGCGGTGATCGCGACCGGATTCCTCGCCGCCGGGCCGTGGGATTTTGTCGGGCAAGTGGAGACGAAGAGTTCCGAACTGCGCCGAGCTGCAAGAACGCTCGATCTGGACGACATGGCCACTCAGGTAATGACGGCCACGATGGCGATGTCCGTCAATTGCGCGCGTTGTCACGATCATAAGCTCGACACGATTTCGCAGCAGGAGTATTACCAACTGCAAGCCGTGTTCGCGGGTGTCCGGCGTGACGATCGCCTGGTCAGTGACGCAGCGATGAAACAATACGAAGAGGAGATGGAGTCGTTAACCAACCAGCGAAACAAGATCGACTTTGAGATTGGTCGGCTGGAAGGCGAAGGCCTAAATCTTGCGGACATTGTTGGCGGAGGTAACGGACTGGGAACAGGCAAGCTTCGTAGCGCCCTTGATCCACGCAACGCGGGCGTCCAGACCAATAACTTCGGGAAACTTGACAATGTCGTAACCAACAAATTTTCACCCTCGGCTTTAGAGTTCATCGACGGCGTGTTCATTCCAGACGGCGAAGATGGTAAGGCACAGATTCCAGTCAGCTCCACAGGAGCAACAATCACTGGTTTACCGAAAACATCCGGCGATGCATGGGACATGATCCGCAACGGCCCGGTTGCCAGTCAGCATTCACCGGAACTGGGTGGCATTGACTTCACCAAAGACGGACACAGTCTGCTGGGATTGCATGCCAACGCGGGTATCACGTTCGATGTCGCTGCGATACAACGCAGTTTGGGTGGCGATCAGCGATTGCTGCGATTTACGGCGAAGCTCGGTTACTTCGGTGCCGCCGGTGGACACCACGCAGACGTGTGGGTGTTTATCGACGGAAAACAGGCTGCACACTTCCAGAAACTGCGCCGCGATGACGGTTTACAGAACGTTGAAATCGAGTTGCCACCATCGTCACGTTTCCTGACACTGGTTGCAACCGATGGTGGAAACGGTTTCAGTATGGATCAGATTGGCTTCGGCGATCCGACCGTGAAGCTCGCTGTTCCAGCAAAACTGAGCAGCAATGACCGTGAGCGACTTACTGAGCTCCGCACCCAGAGACTGGAGGTAACGGCGAAACTGGACTCGCTCAGGCTGCCACCAAAGTTTTACGGCGTCGTTGCTGAGTCCACTGTTCCGGAAGTTCGGTTGTTGACGCGCGGTGACCCGGAATCGCCGAACGGTGACACACTCAGCCCTGCGGCACTCGGGGCACTGGCGATGTTAAGTCCGAACTTGGGGACGATTGAATCGAGCGAAGGCCAGCGGCGAGCCGCACTCGCTCGTTGGATCACTCATCCGGACAATCCACTGACTCGCCGCGTGATCGTGAATCGTTTGTGGCATTGGCATTTTGGCAAAGGACTTGTCGATACGCCCAGCGATTTTGGTTTTGGCGGCGGTCGACCATCGCATCCGGAATTACTGGACTGGTTGGCGCAAGAACTCGTTCGGCAAAACTGGTCGCTCAAGGCAATGCATCGCTTGATCTTGAAAAGCGAGACGTATCAACAGGCGAGTTACGTCAATGACGGAGCGGGCGCAGAATCTGCCCGACAGATCGACGCGGACAATCGGTTGCTATGGCGTCAGAACCCACGACGACTGGAAGCCGAGTCGATTCGTGACGCGGTGCTGTTCGTCAGTGGCAAGCTGAACCCGGAGCGTGGCGGTCCGGGTTTCGAAGACTTTCAGTACCAAGAAGCCTACGCACCAATCTACACCTACATCACCGCTGACAAACCGGAACTGTGGCGACGGAGCATCTATCGTTACAAAGTCCGCACCACACCGAACCGGTTTCTCACGACGCTTGATTGTCCTGATCCAGCGAACCTGACACCCAGCCGGATGACCACGACCACGCCACTGCAATCGTTGGCTCTCTACAACAACGACTTCATGCTGAGGCAGGCGAGATACTTGGCCGAACGCATCAAGCAAGATGATGGCTCAGGGGAACATGCACAGATCAGGCGAGCCTTTGAAATAGCTTTCGGAAGGCAGCCAACAGGAAATGAATTGATCCTTGCGACCGACTTCGTGCATCAGCAAGGATTGTTTGGCCTATGCAGATCACTACTTAACTCGAATGAGTTTATTTATGTGGATTGAAAAATGAGCATCAGTTATTCACGAAGAGTGTTTCTTCAGTCCGCTGGCGGTGGACTCGGTGGGCTTGCGCTGACGGCGATGCTGGCTGGCGAAGGGCGAGCGGAGTTGCATCATGCGCCGATGGCAAAGCGTGTGATTCAGATCTTCTGTCCCGGTGGCATGAGTCAGGTTGACACGTTTGACTACAAACCGGAACTTGAAAAACGCACTGGGAAGCCGTTTGACCCCGAAGGCACGCTGCAATTTTTTGCGTCGAAGCCAGGCAATTGTCAGGGCAGCCACTGGAAGTTTCGACAGCATGGCGAATCGGGACTGTGGGCGAGCGACCTGTTTCCGAAGTTGGCGACGTGTGTTGACGACATGGCGTTTATCTATTCGATGCACAGCAAGACCGCGCTGCATGGTCCAGCCTGCTTCATGATGAACACCGGATTCACTTTGCCCGGTTTTCCGAGCATGGGTTCGTGGGTGACATACGGGCTTGGCAGAGAAGCGGATGATCTGCCAGCCTTTGTTGTGCTGCCAGATCCGCGTGGTTTGCCGCCGGGAGGAATTATCAATTGGGGTGCCGGTTTCCTGCCTGCGGAACATCAGGCGACAACGCTCGACACATCGAACCCAACTCAACCGATCGCCGATCTGTTCCCGCCAAGGGACTTCGCAGCAGCGACACCTGACGCGGATCGTGCGGGGCTTGCGTTTCTTGATCAGCTCAATCGTATGCACCTTGAATCTCGCAGCGGCAACAGCGAACTCGACGCGCGCATCAAGGCGTACGAGATGGCCGCCCGATTGCAACTGAGCGCACCTGAAGTCACTGACCTGAGTAACGAGACTGTCGCAACACAACAGCTCTACGATATCGACCACCCCGAGACTGGTCCGTTTGGTCGGCAATGTCTGTTGGCTCGCCGATTAGTGCAGCGTGGCGTGCGTTTCGTACAGATCTATTGCGGCGCGGAGAACACCACGGCGAAGAAGATACGACCCAACTGGGACAGCCACGAAGATTTGGTGCGTGATCACGGATATTGGGGCGCGGTGTTGGATACCGGAGCGTCGGCGCTCTTGAAAGACTTGAAGCGGCAGGGGATGTTGGACGACACACTGGTGATCTGCACCACGGAATTCGGTCGTCAACCTGGTGCACAGGGCGGCGAAGGTAAGGGCCGCGATCATAATGCAGGAGCATTCACCGCATGGCTGGCTGGCGGAGGTATTCGAGGCGGGCTCGGTTACGGAGCGACCGACGAACTCGGCTTCAAAGCCATCGAGTCGCCATCCTACAGCTACGATCTACACGCGACGGCACTTCATCTACTGGGCATCGATCACACGCGGCTGACCTTTTATCACAACGGAATTGAGCGCCGCTTGACGGACGTGCATGGTCACGTTATCAGGGAGATACTTCACGAGACAGGAAATTGAGGACATGAACATTAAAAGAAACATATCAAATCAGCGCCTTCCCGTCTTGCTCTTCGCAGTCGTCCTGGCTTGTGAAGTTCAAGCCGTTGACTTCAAACAAGACATCGAACCAATCTTTCACGCTCATTGTATTGATTGTCATGGTTCGGATGAACAGGAAAGCCAATTCCGACTGGATAGATTAGCAACCATGCTTTCCGGTGGGAACTCGGGTGAGCCTGCTGTTGTGCCGGGAAAACCGGACGAGAGTTTTTTGCTGAAGTTGATTCGGCACGAAGAACCTGGCAAGGAAATGCCGCCGGGGGAATCGTTATCGAAAGGTGAGATCGAGCTGATCGAACAATGGATCGCCGGCGGAGCAAAGATTCCGGAAAGCTACGGACCAGCGAAAACGGAAGTCGATCTTTCGCACTGGGCGTTTCAGCCAGTGAAGCGTTCACAAGCAAGTGGTATCGACGAATTCGTGCGCAACACATTGACGGCTAACGGCTTGAAGCAATCGCCCGCTGCGGAACGACGTGTTTTGATTCGACGGTTATATCTTGTGATGCTGGGCATTCCGCCAACACCGCACCAGGTCGAAGCGTTCGTGACGGATGAAAGTGAAGGCGCCTGGCAGACACTCTTGGAACGCGTTCTTGCCAGTTCGCATTACGGTGAACGCTGGGCGACGTACTGGTTGGACCTGGTACGATTCGGCGAGACGCATGGCTTTGAAATGAATCGCGAGCGACCGACGGCGTGGCAGTATCGCGATTGGGTCATCCAGTCGTTCAACGACGACAAGCCGTACAACGAATTCGTTCGCCAGCAGATCGCCGGCGATACCCTGGGAGCAGAAGTCGCCACAGGGTTCCTTGTGGCCGGTCCCGTCGATCAAGTCAAAGGTTCCGACCCGAAACTGCGACAGGCTCAGCGAATGAACGAGCTCGACGACATGATCAACACCACCGGCACAGCGTTTTTGGGACTGACGACTGGCTGTGCGCGATGCCACAATCATAAGTTCGACCCCATCAGCCAGCGTGATTACTACTCGATGCAAGCCGTGTTCGCCGGCGTTCAGCACGGCGATCGCTCGCTGCCGCCTTCGCCGGAAACCAAACAGCAGATCGCGACGCTGGATGCGGAGATCGCAGAACTGACTGGCAGGCTGAAGAAATTCATTGCCGAAGATGAATCGAAACTGCGTCCGTCCGTCAACGCGAGACAGAACGAAGAAGTCTTTGAGAAACGAGAAGTACGCTTCATTCGCTTCACGATTCAGAAAACCACTGGTGGCGACGGCTGTATTGATGAGTTGGAAGTTTACGCTGAAGGAAGTAACGTTGCTTTGGCCAGCAGCGGTGCCAAAGCGACATCGTCCGGCGACTTCGTGCATCCAAAACATAAACTGATGCACATCAACGATGGACGTCACGGTAACGATCGCAGTTGGATTGTCGATTCTGCAAAAGGCGGCTGGGTTCAAATCGAACTCGCCGCACCGGCCATCATCGACCGCGTCGTCTGGGGTCGTGATCGCGACGGACAGTTTGCCGACCGGTTGCCGATCGAATATCGCATCGAATCCGCTTTGGAAGCTGGCAAATGGGAACTGTTAGTATCATCGGCGGATCGAGAGGTTTACTCGGGCAGCAAACCTTCCGAGCCAGAGTATCAGTTCGCGAAGTTCCCTGCTGAGGAAGCCGTGCAGGGTGAGAAGTGGTTGATGCGGTTGCAGGCAGCTCGCGACGAGAAGAAGGAACTCGAAAAGTCGACACTCGTTTATGCCGGCACGTTTTCGCAGCCCGGTCCGACCCATCGTTTGTATCGCGGCGAGCCGGATGCGAAGCGCGAACAGGTTGCCCCGAATGCGATCGAAGTCTTCACATCGCTGAATCTGTCGTCCGACGCGCCCGAGCGTGACCGTCGGCTGTCGTTGGCGAATTGGGTGGCCAGCACGGACAATCCGTTAACGGCTCGCGTGATCGTCAACCGGTTGTGGCAATTCCACTTCGGCATCGGGATCGTCGACACGCCCAGCGACTTCGGACTCAACGGCACGCCGCCGAGTCACCCGGAGCTACTCGACTGGATGGCCAGCGAACTGATGGAACACGACTGGTCGTTGAAACATGTTCATCGACTGATTTTGAATTCCGACACATGGCGTCAAAGCAATCGACCGAATGCGGATGCCGTGCGAGTCGATGCGACATCGCGCCTGCTGTGGCGATTCCCGCCGCGGAGATTGGAAGCGGAAGCGATTCGCGATTCCGTCCTCGCCGTAACCGGAGTGCTTGACCTGCAAAATGCGGGCGGTCCGGGGTTCAGTCCGTTTGAAGTCGAGATGGAGAACGTGCGTCACTATCACGCAAAGAAAACGTTTGGCCCAGCCGATTGGCGACGGATGATCTACATGACGAAGGTGCGGCAGGAACGCGAGCAGGTGTTCGGCGCCTTCGATTGCCCCGATGCGAGCATGGTGGTGCCGAAACGCAGTCGCTCGACCACACCGCTACAGGCACTGAATCTGCTGAACAGCGAATTCGTGATGCAGCAAGCGGATCTGTTCGCTAAGAGATTGGAAAAGGAATCCGATACACGGCCGCAGCAGATCACACGAGCCTGGCAGTTGTGCTTTCAGCGAGCTCCGACAGACGAAGAACTGGCCGATAGCGAAGCGTTTATCCAGCAAGAAGGCATCCAGCAGTTCACCCGCGCGATGCTGAATGCGAATGAATTCGTGTTCATTCCGTAGTTGCCGTTTAACGGCTAGCCGAAGGCGACAATTCACAACCGTTGGACACCTTCGGCTTCGCATCAAACGAATCAATCAAGAAACCGACCATGACTCCATTCCTGAATCGACGACACTTCCTGACTCAGGCGACGACGGGACTCAGCAGCATCGCGCTGGCGAGTTTGCTGGATCAACAACGGTTGCTTGCCGATGCTGCACCAATTCGTCCGAACATCGATCCCGCGAAACCGTTCGCTGCTCGTGACACGCATCATCCTGCGGCGGCGAAGAATGTGCTGGTGATCTTTTGCGCGGGTGCTTGCAGTCAGATCGACACCTTCGACTACAAGCCCGAGCTGATCAAACGCCATGGTCAGCCCATGCCAGGCGCCGAGTCGCTGGTGACATTTCAGGGCGAACAAGGCATGCTGACGAAGAGTCCGTGGGAATTCAAACCGCGTGGCGAATCCGGCAAGATGATTTCGGAACTTGTGCCGCAACTTGCGGAACTCGCCGACGACATGTGCTTCATCCATTCGTTGACCGGAAAGACCAACACGCATGGGCCGGGCGAAAACTTCATGTCGACGGGTTATACGCTCGATGGATTCCCCAGCATGGGCGCGTGGGCGACATGGGCATTGGGCACCGAAAATGAAAACCTGCCGGCTTACGTCGCGATCGCCGATCCACGTGGCACGCCGCAGTCGAGCGTCAATAATTGGGGACCGGGTTTTCTGCCCGCAGCCTTTCAAGGCACCGAGTTCAGCGCCCTCAAGCCGCTGGATAATCTCGGCATTCCGCCCGGTGTCAGCGCAAAAACTGATCGAGCGACGCGAAGTTTTCTGGAACGCATGAACCAGCGTCATCTCGAACAATTTCCGGGCGACAGCGAATTGGCGGCGAGAATTTCCAGTTATCAACTCGCCGCGCGGATGCAGTTGAGCGTTCCTGAAGTCACCGACTTGTCGAGCGAACCGCAGAGTATCCTGCGTGAATACGGCGCCGACGATTCGCAAAACACCTTGAAGGCACAGTTTGCGAAGAACTGTATCCTCGCGCGACGGCTGATCGAAAACGGAGTTCGCTTTGTGCAACTTTTCAACGGCGCGTATCAAACTGGTGGCGAAGGCGTTAGTAACTGGGACGGACACAAGTCGCTTCAGCAACAGTACAGCAAACACGGTCCGGTACTGGATCAGCCTTGCGCGGCACTGCTTCGAGATATGAAGCGGCGTGGGTTGTTGAAGGATACGTTGGTTGTTTGGATGACCGAGTTTGGACGCATGCCGACGTTTCAGAAGGGAGCCAGCGGACGCGATCACAATCCAGACGGCTTCACTGCATGGATGATGGGAGCTGGCGTGAAAGCACCGTTTACCTACGGAGCGACCGACGAATTCGGCTACAAAGCCGCCGAGAACATCAGCACCGTCTACGACTTCCACGCCACGATCCTGCATCTGTTAGGCCTGAACCACAAGCAACTCACCTACTACCACAACGGCTTCGAACGTCGACTGACGGACGTGCATGGTCACGTCATTCAAGAGATATTGGCATGAGTAGTTCGGAAGCGGGCACATACCGTGTGACGTCTGCAATTCGAAGGCTGGCCATGGTACCTGGTGTGTGCCTGCTCGCCTCCGTTGTTGCGTCGAATTTAGCCGCGTCAGATCTGCCCAAGCCAATTGGCGAACTGATCCAGCGAACTTGCTTCGACTGCCATGACGGCGACTCGGCAGAAGCTGGACTGAACCTCACATCACTGACCTTTGATCCGGCTGACCGACGACTTCGCGAGCGTTGGATTCTGATTCATGATCGAGTCAAGTCGGGTGAGATGCCGC
>CALFSX010000227.1 GCA_937916515.1 uncultured Planctomycetaceae bacterium
TTCAACTCAAGACACTTCAATTCCAGACGGTTCGGTATTGGCTCCCATGCCGCTGGAATAGGCCGAAGTTGTTTGCCGCAAGGATTCCGTTTTTCATCGCATTGAAGTGTCAGTCAACTTTCTAACGAGGCTGTGCCTCAGACCATTTGAGCTACCGCTCAGAAACGCGACTACGTCGCTCAGAAAACTTGACTCAACGTGAACAAGTTTGCTGCTTTAAGAAGTCTAAACTGAATCGCAAAGATCTGGTCGCCTTCATGAACGCCCCCGCAAAAAACTCGATCGGTCAACGGTGCCTTTCCGGCATTCGTGACGCGTATGCGCGGTGGAAGGAATTCTGGTTCTCTGCGGAAGATCCGATCACGCTGGGGATGATCCGTTTTTTGACGGGCTGGATGCTGGCGTACAACCTGTTGGTGTGGGGCAGCGACCTGCAGGCGTTTTTTTTCAGTGATGGGCTTCAGCCTCTGAATTCCATCCTGAAGTTTCACGAAGGCCAGTACGTCTTTTCGTTCCTGTTCTACGTTCCGGATGAGTGGCTGGCCCCGGTGCATTGGACGTGCTTCGGTGTGGCGTTAATGTTTTGTGTTGGGCTGGGAACTCGAGTGACTTCGATTCTGGCCTATATCATTACCGTGTCTTATTCCCAGCGAGTACCGGTCGCAAATTTTGGGCTCGACCAGATCCTTGGCCTGCTGTGCCTGTACCTTGCCATCGGGCCTTCGGGAGCCGCGTTGTCAGTAGATTCATGGCTGCGCAAGCGACGCATGCAAGCCGCTGGACTGCCCGACGATGTTTGTAAAGCACCGGTGAAGTCTGCCAGCTGCCGAATGTCTTTGCGGTTGATTCAGATTCATCTGTGCGTGATCTATTTCTGGGCAGGCTTCGCAAAGCTGAAGGGCGATTCGTGGTGGACGGGCGAAGCCATGTGGCAGGTGATGGCCAATCAGGAATATCAAACGATTGACTTAACCTGGATGGCCTGGGTGCCCTGGCTGCCCTATGTGATTGCTCATGTTACAGTCGCGTGGGAAGTGTTCTTCTGCGTGCTGGTGTGGAACAAAAATTTGCGACCGCTGATGCTGCTGATGGGCACAGCGATGCACATCGGAATCGGCGCCTTTTTGGGCATGTGGACCTTCGGCCTGATTATGACGTTCGCCTACTTTTCGTTCGCCGACACTGTTGCCTGGCGGGTCAGAATTGACGCTGTGTTAAGTTTATTGTGGCCGAATCGACAGGTTTCGCTGGAATCACCAGAGGTTGCGTCCAACAAAAGTGTTATGGATGGCACGCAACCTGCGACGACGGTCAGTAGCCTTGCATCAGAACTGAATAGCGAAGCTGGCGAAGATGTTGAGCCCGTATTTGCCAATGCCGAGTCGTTGTCTGCAGCGTCCGCCGTTCCAACTGCAAAGTTGATTGCCAACTCCTATGTCGAACGTGCGGCCGACCTGGCGGATCGTGTTCTTCGAACCGAAACGGAGCTACTTCTGGTTTCTGGAAACGCAACGGAACGCGACACGTTGCGACAATACTTCCGTCGCCACGACATCCCTTGTCGAGCGGCTTCGAATAGTGTTACGGCAGTTAATATCGCAACAGGTCTGCAACCGGCAGCGATTGTGGTTTCTGGTTCGCATTTTCGCTGTTCAGAAATCCGCGTGCTGCTGGATGACCTTGCCGACGCAACCAACGCTGCCATGCTGGTCATTCTTTCGGCGTCACAAATTGACCAGTTGAGCGGCGAGAAAATTCCCGCCAGAATTCTCGATTTCCCGGTTTCTCCCAGAACGATTCGCGAAGAACTAAACCGCTTGCTGTTTGCTGAAGATGACGCACAACAACATGAAATCCAATCCGGTACGTTGCGGCCACCAGGTAATTGAACACCAGGAAATTGATCAGCACAAACGGCCCCGATCAAAGGGGAGATAACACTATGACCACCAATAATTTCATCAAAACCAATCAGTCGAAGTGCATGTCGATACGTATCGCAACTTCAGTCAACCGACTGCTCACAATGCTGTTGTTAGCCACGACATTGGTTGGCACCATCAGTTTTGTCGGTTGCACTGCCAGCACGGATTCGCCGGAAATTACGTTTGAAAAGGCCAAAATGTTTGCAGATCGCGGCAAGCACGATGATGCAATTCTCGCTTACACGGCAGCTTTGGAAGCGTTTCCTGATCGAGCCGACGTTTACTATTTACGGGGAGTCAGCTATGAAAATCTGCAACTGCCGGAAAAAGCGTTGGAAGATTATTCCACATGTCTGAAGCTGGATCCCTCGCGCAGCGACGCGATCAACAACAAAGGTGTGGTGTTGGCTCAACTGGAGCGATTTGACGAGGCCATTCAGGAGTTCACTTTGCTGGTGAACGAGTTTCCGGAAGACGCATTGGCCAGACGAAATCGTGGCCTGTGCCTACACGATTTAGGTAAGTTTGATGAGGCTGTTCTGGACTACAAGAAGGCTATCGAGTTGGCTCCGGAAGACGCTCAAACGTGGTTTCAGCTGGGCAACGTATTTTTGGAACAGGATAGTTTGCAGGACGCTGTTACAAACTTCGACAAAGCCATTGCGCTTGATGGCCGCTACGCCAAAGCGTGGATGAACCGAGGCGTCGCCAGGTTTAATATGGGGCAAAAACAGGAAGCGTTGGCCGATCTGCAGCAAGCTCGAACATTCGACAGCAACATCGTGATTCCGGGTATCGACTGGGCGGAAGTCGGTCCTGCAGCGGACGTCGTTGTGGCGGCCAAGCCAGTTATGGCTGACAACGTTCCGTTTGATTGGAGCGGCTGTCTGGCGTTTGCGAAGCAGACGCTGTTGGAAAAAGGGTTTACCGAATTGCAGGAAGCATCTGTTTTTCCTGAACAGCGTTGCGGAGTTCTGCAGGGAATTTTCAATGGGCACAGTCGACAGATTTATATCGGGCTTAGAGCGAATGAAAATTCATCCAGCGTCGCCTTGCCGGCCATTGCGCAGACTGATCCCGACGTTGTGCTGTCTCTGTTGGTTCTGGAGATTGCTGAACCACAGGATGCTGCTGTACTGCCAGAACTGCTCGTGCACTCGTTTCTGGAGAAATGGGACGCGTCAGGTGATGTGGCGAAACCGCTGCTGATTTCCGTTGAACTGCCAGGCGAATAGGAGCCTGGCGGAAACGCTTCGCCACCGAATTTATTTCGGTAGGAACAGGTTTCTGCACTAACCGCCACAATGCAGGCAATGTAGTGCACAAACGTTGCACCACCGAAATAAACAGGCTGTCGATTTAATCAGCCGCCGGGCGTTAGCCCCGGTTAGTGCAGATCATTGGAACAAACCGGGGCTAATGCCCGGCGGCTGATTTAGACATGTCGCTGTTGATTCAGGCTGTTGCGGGAAATTCGCAGGGCGATGACTGTTCCCAAAGCGACTCCCGTGACGTTGGCAAACAGGTCCATAGCAGAACATGTTCGCTGAGGAATGAAGGCCTGCAGCAATTCTGTTCCGGCTCCGTGCATCAACAGCACCAGGCAGACAATCCGAGTTTTCGCGGTATCGCCGTTAGCAAACAGAAGTCCGCCGATGGTGGCCGCCAGTGTGTACGCTGAGCAGTGAATCAGAATATCGTTCATCAATGTCAGCGGCGACAACACGCTGGCACGCAGCATGGCCGACACGTTGGGAGCCAACAGCCCCCACGATACGAAGCCCAGCAGCAAAGAGGCTGCGATGATTTGCAGAGTTCGATGACGACTGGCGGTAGGTACTGATTGGGACATAGATGGTCCAGCTTGTTCGATACAAACGTCGCTCTGGTCCGTTGAGTAACGTGTGTCGTGAAAATACCGCGTCGTGCATGCAGCGAAAAGGTGAACAACAGGTCGCACTGGCTTTCGCTGGACATCGCCAGGTCTCTATCAGCCGCAGGGTGTCAGCCTTGTGTTTTCACGCGATTCGCACAAACCGGAGCTAACGCCCAACGGCTCATGTGGCTGACAAAAATGCAGATGTCTAAAAACGTGGTGCTGTCCGGTTAACAATTGTGCGGGTGTGCTCTGTTTCCGAAACGTTAGGTTGCGGAAATGAGTTACTCAAACGGAAATTGCAACTTCATGCATTCTTTGCAGCCGTGTTCGACGAATTCCCCTACAGCACGCCCAAACCGATTTCACTTCAAAATCGAACACGTCTGGCTGGACTCTTTGTTTTGCCAATTCAGCGGCTGATCAGGCGATGTTTCAGGACGTGTCGCGAAGCAATTTTCCGGTGTCATCAGCGGATTGATCGAACTGTTCGTGCGAACCGTCGAAACCGCCACAACTGGCGAATGACCCAATTGGCGACATGGAGAACCTGCGTAGTTGATACGGCATGCAGTAGAGTTGTCGCGAAGTGACGAATACGTAGAGTCTAAGGCTGCAAATTTTGACCGGCAGACCTTTGTGGTGTACGTGAATCATGAGTTGCGTAATGTCAACAGTTGTCGCCTGCCGGTTGAATCATCAATTCCGGAGCATGCAGCACAACTGGCATTCGCGGCTTGTAACGACGTTTCACAAAATCACAGGACATCGATTTCCATCTTGTTGGCTTGCGGCTGTTTCGCACGCTATTGAAATCGATGTTCACGGAGAAGCAAATGTTTGCTCAGTCAACTCCTCGCGAACAATTTAGCGGCTTTAGCGCTTTGATGACCCTGGTACCCGTTTGGGATCCGTCAGAAAAGACTCAGGTATTGCCTCGCACGGGCGAATTTTCCTGCGGCAGCGATGCCAGTTGCGATGTGCTTGTTTTGCTGAATGGGGTTGCGGCACAACACTGTCGCATCAGTTGTTACTGCGGAACCAACCTTGTTATCCCGCTGGCAGACAATCGCGTTTGGGTGAATGACGCAATGGTTGTTAAGCCGGAAAGGTTGCATGCAGGCGACGTGTTGGCGATTGGGCCAGCCACGTTTCGCGTTGAATTTCGCAACGCCGTGCCTTCTATCACGGGCAAGCCAAACGCTGATGACGTATCAACGGCTAAGCAGTCGACGTCAATCGGACTGTCACCAACAGCAATGGCGTCAGCGTCTGATGAAATTCTAAATCATATTAAGGAACTGGAAGAACGAATTGCGGCAGCGGAAGCGTCGTCTGCAAGTGCGCAGAGTTCTCAGCCGCAAGCATTGCCTGCGGCATCTGAAGAATCCGCTGCTGTGGTTAGACCAACCTTTGTGCCCAGCGCATTGTTAAGCACGATTGAAGCGGCCGCTGCTAAAAACGGGACGAACGTAGAATCGGCCAAAGCGCTGAAAGCCAGAGAAGCTCGCATTCAGGACCTGGAAAGCGAGCTGGATCGACGTTCGGAAATGCTGCAGCAGCAACTGGCGTTGTTTAAGCAGCGACAAAAGCAGTTCAACGAAAAAGTGTCCGCCACGGAAGCCGAACTGGCAGAAGCCACAGCAACTGCGGCTGAAGAACGTGCTCGCCTGCTGGCGGAAATTCAGGAACGAGCCGCGGCAGCAGACGCGAACGCTCAAAAGAAGACTGAAGAACTGGGCCTTCAAAGCCAGGCATTGCAGCGCAAGCATCGCGGCGTTGAGGAAGCTCATCTTGCCGTGATTGAAGAAAAGAAGGCACTTGAAAAGGCGGCAGAACAGCTTGAAGCTGACAAAGCGGCCCATGCTGCGTCGGCGGCTGAAATGCAGAGCCAGCTGGAATCGCAGATTGCCGAAGTTCAGGCCACCTACGCAGAAGTAAACCGGCTTGCCGAAGATTCTCAGGCATCGCAGTCGCGTATGCTGAAACGCGAAGTTGAACAGAAAAACTTCGACGAAGAGCTGCGTCATCGCCATGATGAACTGGAAGCTCGTTCGCAGCAGCTTCACGAAATGGATCGTCAGCTTACAGCCAGAGAAAGTCAGCTTAAAACATCTCAGACGGAACAGGCGGCTGAGCTGCAACGTCAACAGGAAGAACTTCAAGCGGGCGTGGCCGCATTGGATGAACGTTCAACACAGCTTGACGAACAAGCGGCGTCGTTGGAGACAATGGCTGCTGAGCTTCAGGAGCGGACACAGCAAAGTCACGAAACGAAGCTGCTCGTTGAACAACAGCTTGCCAGTCTGCAGGCCGATCAGGCAACGTTTGCGGCTGAACAGCAGCAGCATCTTGCAGAATACCGCGCAAACACAGAACGTCAGCAGGTGGCAGAAGCTGCGTTACGCGAACAATCACTGATTCTTCAGTCAGAACGCGAACAGTTTGAAGCGTTGAAGCAACAGCATGATGCCGACGTGGCAGCTCAGGTTGCAGCTAAGCAGGCTTCAGAAGAAGCCGCTCGTCTGCAGCAGGAAGAACTGCAGGCTGAGAAAACAGCATTGGCCGCCTTGCAGCAGCAACACGCTGCGGACGTAGCAGCACACGCGGCACACGTGCAGTCCGCTGATGAATCTTACAAACAGATGTTGGCACAGCTGAATGCAGATCGAGACGCTTTTGTGGCTTTGCAGCAACAACATGCCAGTGAATCTGCCCAAGCTGAAGAAGCGGCACGTCAGCAGGCACAACAGCTGGCAGCAGAACAGGCGGAACTTACAGAACGCTCCAACGCGATTGCCGCTTTGGAAGCCGAACTGCAGACGCGCGCTGACGGATTGCGGCAAAGTGAAGATCAGGTGGCAGAAGAGACTCGACACCTGGAAGAACTTGCCGCCGCATCGCAGCAGGAACTGGACGCCGCTAAAAATACAATCGCTCAACTGGAAGCATCGCTGGCTGAACGCGACGAAGCTTATTCACGCCTGGAAGAAACAGTTGCCTCAGCTGAATCGGTTCAGCAGATTGAACTGCGAACCAAGGCCATTGAAAAACGCGAAGCAGAGCTCACGAAGCGTCATGCTGAAGTGACGAAGAAGTTTGTCGAGATCAATTCGTTGCAGGAAAGCCTGAAGAAGGAATCTGAGCAGCTTGAAATTATGAAGTCGGAACGGCTTGTTGAGGAAGCCGAATGGAATCGAAACGTTGCGGATCGCAATTCTGCTTTGGATTCTCGGTTTGCGGACGTTGAAAAGCTGGCCGCAGAACTTGAACAGAAGCAGTCGGCATTGGCGGCGACAAACGCTCAGGAAATTGCTCACGAACAGTCCGTTGCAGTTCAGGCGGCAGAGCTGCAGGCAAGAACGGAGCAACTGGAAAACAAAGAACGCGAACTGCAATCGTGGGCGGCCGAACTTGATCGCCGGCACGAAGAAACGGCTTCACGAGTTCAGCAGGTAAAACAGCTGGCTGCGGCTGCTTTACCTAAAACAGTCGTTCCTGCAACAGGGGCTTCTGCAACGGCATCATTGTCTGTTGCGGAAAGCCACCAGTTTGCTCAGGACCTGGAAGTCGCTCGTCGAGAAACCGAACGGCTGACGAAAGAACGCGACGAACTTGCAATCGCCGTGAAGGAGCTGAAAACAGCCTTCGAAAGCGCCCGCGATGAGCTTATGGCTGCTCGCGAACTGCAAGGCAGCGATAACTCAAACAGCGATAACTCAAACAGCGATAACTTGAACAGCGATAACTTGAACA
>CALFSX010000228.1 GCA_937916515.1 uncultured Planctomycetaceae bacterium
TCACCAGCGACAAAGGTACAATTAGCCGGGGAAAATAGACTTTCCCAAAGATGCCAGCATTACTAACAAATGTGCTGGAGGTTTTTTGAAGTGATTCGGAAAAGTAGTTCCAGATCACAACTCCGGACATATAGAACAGCGGGCCAGGAATTCCATCGGTGCTGATTTTTGCGATACGACCGAAAACAAACAGGTAGACCAATGTGGTCATAATGGGTTGAACAAAGAACCAGATCGGGCCCAGGACAGTTTGTTTGTAAACGGTGACAATGTCCCGTTTGACGAACATGTACAGCAGGTCTCGGTAATCCCAAAGTTCCTTCAGGTTCACGTCGAGCAGGTGCCGCTTGGGGCGGATGATCAGATCCCAGTCCTCTGTTTCGCTCGACGGAGCGGTCAGAGGCGAGTGGCCTGACGCAAGTGATTCTGCAGATGAGGACATGTTGAACTTGGAGCTGGAAGGGATTGGCGTAAAGTCAGCTTATCTGAAAAGCGCCTGAGCAAGGAACGCCGACCGACGTTAAAGTAGCCAGGGCTTCTTTATCGCCCCAGTTGCGTCTACCGGCTTTACGGTTGCCTGCGCGGACTTCGTTCCCTTGGGTGACACCTTCAGGTTGCGGTGTACCGTTTTTAGTCTTTGGTCTTAATGAATCAGTATTAATCCACAGGACTTGATGAGGTTTTCGTTGGCATGCCCAGAGGGCGCCCACTTTGAACCTCACGGCCTTGTGTTCAATCTTGCAAAGTGATTTCGACGTTGATATCACGCAACGACGAAGACTTCTGCTATGCCAGCAGGCTAGCTCATAACCATGGGGAAGGCTCGTAAATTGTTGAAGAATTGAGCGATCAGCGGTTCTTGTCGATTTACCTGGGGATTGGGGGCTTGTGTTTCAAAATGTAAACATGACACCAGATCGTTTGTGTGCTGATAGTCAGCCACAACGGAATAGAGTTGGGCCACGTATGACGGACTTCCAGTCCGTCGTTTTATGGAGCAACGAACTGGAAGTCCGTTGTACATTTGTTTTTGGGAAGTTCTGCTCGCGGGAACAGTATTGCATCGCGGTGTTCGGGGTACAGATCCTTGCCCAACCCCAGACAGCGGCGTGCCAACATAAATACACTCGCTAGCGTCGTGCAGTCATGGATAGTTGTGAAAGTAGCCGTATTCTGGCGAACTTGTCGTTACGATCAATTATTGACTGACCACCAACAAGTGATCTGATTCTTTGCGTTTGGGAGGCAAACCCCAGTCGTTTGTCTGGCCCAGAAGGGCTGGGTAGGCAATGAAAAAATCTCGTAGAGGGCCAATAGCCCGGCCATTTGGAAGTCAGAGCTAATTGAAGGCACGGGCTCGAACGCCAAACTGCCGGGCCGTTGGCCCTGGTTCGAAATTTGCCTATTCAGAATTGTGCGTCACGATCAGATCGGCGAGCGGAATCTACCAGAATCCCTGACTGCACTACTCACTCGTCGGTGCTCGGATGGCAGGCGTGGACTACAGTTCGTCTATTGATTGATCTGCGTCTGTGCTTTCGATGATTCGTCGTGTGAGTTCGTAGCTGACGAACTGACATGGAGCTTGTCTTTGATCCATGCATTTCGAAAGCGAGTTCGTGATTCCAGATGCAGCGAAATGATCGATTCAATCATTTCAGTCGTTAGATCCTGTCGGTACGGAACAAACACCTGACACTGGACTGCTCGTTCGTGGTGGGCACCAGGTTCAGAGTTTGGAGTTTCCGCATCGGCCAGCTCTGCGTTCGTGAATCGGTTTCGGAAACGTTGTTCCAGTCCTGTATCCGGGCGTGGTGCGAACAAATCAAATTCGAACGGAAGCGTCGGCGAAGCGTCTTCATAGAATTCAGAGAAGACCAGAATTCCGCGTTCGAACGTGTCTTTTTTGAATTCGGCGACCACGTAACGCCAGTTCTTCGAGTCAATGTCTGATACGTCGTAAACCGTTCGCTTAGTGAGTTCCCAGCCCGTTGCTCTGTAGCACACGGTTAGCTCGTGCCAACCGGCCCAGTCGGCCTGATCGAAGGCGACTATGGCCGCTAACGGGTTCTGTTGGTAATGCCAGGCATGTGTCCACCACCATTGGCCTTCCGGCAGTTCTTCTGGTTCGAGTGCGGGAAGGAACTGGGTTTTGGTCCAGCCTGCCAGTTCGGTTGGTAATGTTTCGTCATTAAGAACCAAGTCGCCTCGCGTAAGGCCTGGAGCTTCTTTTTTAGGCGAAACGTGCAATCCATCTTTAATCAGCTGAGTCAGGAACATTCCGCCGATCACGACAACTGCAAGCAGCAGAGTGCTGTACTGTCGAGGCTGTTTTGTTGGAACAGACTCGCCTTTGTGCGGTTCGGTGACGAGTGCGTTGTTATCGTCGGCTGACATTGTGTTGCTGGTGCATTGTCAGGTCCTCAGGAAAAGTTTGGCCTGATGTTTTTGTGGATGCCAGGACAGTACGTAAACAACGCAGGAACGCCCATTGGTGCGACTGTTGGGGCATGAGCGACAGTGATGTGGGGCGGACTTCCAGTTCCTGGCTTCACGGGACCACGGACTGGAAGTTCGTTTCACCGATGTTCATCGGAAGCTTTGAACGAATCGATCTACTGTGTGACGGTTTCGTTATCGCTGGTCGCAGGAACTGGTGTGCTGACTTTTTCGGTGGTTGTTTGAGGGATGCTTTCGCCGACCAGGCCGGGGATTTGCCTGAACGCCTGTGCACAATTTTCCCATGTCAGTTTCGCTGCGTTTTCGATGGCGGTGTCAGACCAGATTTGCCATTGCTTGTTGTCTGTGAGGGCTCGGTCCAGTGCATTGGCCGTCCATTCGGGGTCATCGACAGGGCCAAACTGCCCTGCTCCGCGGCAGATTTCGGCGATTGCACAGCAATCTGTGCTGACGATTGGTGTACCAAAACACATGGCTTCTGCGGCTGGGATTCCGTAGGACTCGCAGCTGCTCATCAGGCTGAACACCTGACTTGTGGCATAATGTCTGTGAAGTTCTTCATCACTGACTCGCCCAAGGATGCTGATGGCGTCTTCGAGGTTTCGATTTCGGATCTGGTTTCGGATTTGTTGTTCGTATTCGCTATTGGGCCATGGTCCGATCAGCTTTAGCGTGGCAGGCATGTCTCTGTCTCGCAGAATTCCCACGGCTTCGACCAGTGTTTCGGCGCCTTTCCACGACGCCATGGCAGAAACCGAAACGATCGAGAATGGGTCGCGATCAATGCCCGCCAGATCTCGTGCCGACATGAATGTGTCTTCATTCAGTCCCACATTGGCGATCGCTGAATGTTGCTCGTTGTGACCTTGATTTGCGTTGCGGTAGAGGTCTCGCAGATGCTCTGAAATGTAGATCATCATCTTTGCATCGCGAAATGCTTTACCGTAACCGATTCGCTGCAGGCCTGCCTTCCAGCGTTCCATTCGATTTCGATGAGCGGGCGGACGGAAGCACCACGGGTTCTGGCATAGGGTGACCTGTGGTACGGGGCAATTCGGTGAGATTGCTCCTGAGACGGTCAAGACAAGGTCAGCTTTTTGATCACGGACCACGCGTCCGAGTTTTGTGGCTTCCCACAATGTGCGACGCATCCAGTGTTTTTTACTATCCGAGATGCTGACTGTGCCAATACCCGCGGCCAGAAGATCGTCTGGAGGAGTTTGGCTTTCGTAGTGTAACACGACGATGTCATGTTGCGGCAGCATCCATCCAGCCAGCGGCCTTAGAAAGCCGTAGACGACGTGCTGGCCGCTCATGGAACCGATTGAAAGGGTATTAACAAGAAGTCGCAAGTGAAGGCCTTTGCTTCAGGATTTTACGCTGAGTCTCTGCACGTCAGCGTCGACCATAAGGTGTACTAGTTGCTGGAAATCTACGCTACGTTGCCAATTAAGCGTCTGTTCGGCTTTTCCCGGGTTTCCGAGTAATTCGTGAGCATCCGCGGGGCGTTTGAAGCGGTTGT
>CALFSX010000229.1 GCA_937916515.1 uncultured Planctomycetaceae bacterium
CGAGCCGAAGAAATGGCAGCGACCTCAGAATTTCTGCGACGAGCCGCTTAGCAAGGGCTTTGCCCTTGACCCGGTGGCGTGGATCGCGGGAAGGCGTAGGACGTCCGAACCGCCAAGCCGCTCCGTTGTCGCGTTGTTGAACCCAACGTAGCCATCACGCTCCGCCGTGATGAGCGGCGCAGAGTGATCTCCGTCAAAAGATGGAAGCTTCATGCGGATATTTGGTGAACTGCATTGCCGACCACAGCCAGGCGTCCGAATAAGTGGCCCCGTTTGAAGATACCTGGAAATGGGCGGCTCATCGCGGCGGGGCGTGATGGCTACATTGGGGCTGCCGCTCGGCACTGAACAGCTCCAACGAACTCAACGCAAGGGCTTGGCCCGTCCATTTGCAGTTCAAGCGGAATTGTAGATACGGCCTCCTACGCCAAACTGCCGGGCCCTTGGCTCTCTGCTGGATGCCTCAATCGCTATTCCAGCCTTTCAGGCTGGGCTACGCAGATTGCTGGGCCTTTCACCCAAAGTTCAGAGTTGGCAATTCAAATTTGTGGGTGACGACAAGGGGTTCAGATTCACAACCATCTATGACTGCACCCGGAAGACAGCCTGTCGCCAAGCCTTTGAAGAATCGTCATTCAGATAGTGGCGAGCGTCGAGTCAACGGTGGCCGGTCCGGTCGGCTGCATCTGGTTGAGTTCATCGTGTGGCATAGCTTCGAACACTTTTCCAATCACCGACCGCATTTCCAGAGTTTCAAATTCAGGCATCGCATCCCTGACATTCTGGCATTAGAAAATCACGGCCTTTGCCTGGCGCAGTTAGCGGAATCACAAGAAACGCTATCAAAACCGGGGACCATTGGACTGACGCCACTGGTTTTCCGTTGCCGGAAACCGGGGCATGGGCCCTGCGGCTATTGAGACTTGGAATGAATCCACACTAAATCAACACGACGCTTGACGCACCGGGCACGGCGTTCAGCTATAAGGCTACCGTGTCCGCACCATCTCTAATTTTGTTCTCAAATCTTCATCGCAGCGCATGGCCGGATGTTCTTAAGTACGAACTTCAAATCTGAAATCGAATATGACAACGTATCGAATGAGTATCGTTGAATTTACTGAGCTGCGAGAACTGGATGGCGACTGGACTGCCGCCGACTATCTAAAACTTCTGAAACGATTGGAACTGGATGGGCCGGAAGGGATGTCGGAAGTTGAAGTTCGAGAGATGTGTTTGCTGGGTTTACAGGACCTGGACCCTGCCGAAGCGGCTGAAGTTGTGTTGGCTTATAAGTTCGAAGGCAACTTAACCGACGGTCAGATTAAAAACTTCAGCAACGAATTTCAGTTCGAAAAGCTGTGGGAACATGGTGGCGACATGGAATTGCATCGCACCATGTTCAGCGTTGGCAGCCTGTTGTCGGCGGTTAACGAACAATTGTTTCCGACTCCCGATGCCGTACGCGTGACCATGGAAGTGGAATGCAAAGACGCAGAATCTGCAAAGCTGCTTCAGGACGACACCGCTCCTCAGCTGATTGTCCGCATGCTTTCCGCCGGAATGGATGATGATGCCGTGTTAAAGCGTCTGTTTGCGGACGAACTTCAGTCGGGCAACTTTCCAGACGCTGTTTCGCTGATCTGGGATCTTGACGTCGAGCACCCGACGGCAGCAACAGCGATCGTTAAGGTGACCAGTTCGGGATACTGGCTGGACTCGTTGAAGGAAACGACAGCATTTACGTGGGAAGGTCATTCCCAAACGACATAGCAGTCGTTGCCGCTGGCCGCTGACAGGCCATGGGAAGATCAACGTAGCCTGTTGGCCCAACTTATGAATCGCTGGTCCTGAATCTGGAGAGACCACGTGGTCTGCGTCATGAACTCGCCACAGAAGTTCTTCGGATGGTCCCAACAATGAAGTCGTTTTGGACGTCTCAGTGCTGGGGCGAAAGGTCATTCTTCCCGGGAAATACACGCAATTTGGTGTGTGGTGGCGGTTGTTGACAGATATCAACGGCCAACCTGAACAGAATTCGTATCTCGCCATGGAAGTATGGGTGCCAATCGATGACAGTAGGCCGCAGGTCCAAGCGAAAAATTGATTCTGAATGTTTGATGCCGCAGCTTGATTGCAGAAGCCTTTAAGAATTTTGTGTTCGGCGGGCTCCCAGACCTGATTGCAGGTTCAGGGGGAAGGAACTGTCTGGAATTAACTTGCCGATCTGCGTCCAATGTAGGGCCGGTTCCTACCGGCCACTTTTCGCGGTGTCGGCCGGTGGGAACCGGCCCTACGGAGGTTGTTTCAGGACTGTTCCTGAGTCTTACGATTCAGCACGGTTTTCAGGCGGTGAAGACAGCTGGCGGATTACACGTTGTCGGAATTGTTTCAACTTTAGAAGGAACGACCATGTTCACGAATCTTTGGAAACGTCCAGAATCAGCCACGACACCGGGGTTCCAGTTGACCGTGAATCGAGCTCAAGGTGCACCCTTGGAGTTTGATGGCGAACTGATGGTTGAATCTTCAGGCGATCAGCTTCCTGGCTATGTTGCTGGCGATCCGTTTCACCACCTGTTGGTTTATCGTTTGGCAGAATCGCGATTTGCGGTCGTGATTGATTTTCACGCCAGCAATACTCAAAGCGTCACCGATGCGGAGTTCGTTAATTCGCTGGACGAAATGGACGATTTCTTCTGCATCCATGCAGCCGATCAGTTTATGCAGACAGCGTTGGCCCCGTTGGCTTCTCAACGCGAAGAAAAAGAGCGAGAACAACGAATGCTGCAGCGCTTTGACAAGCAGGTGCTGGAAGTACTTCGAATTTGCCAGGTGTCGGAAGCAGGTTCGCAGCCTGAATCTGCCGCAGAGTTAAACGATAGCGAACCGCCGTTAACTTCTGCGCCGATCGCTGCTGCTGAGTCTCAAGTCGAAATCGAAACCGACTAGCTGCAAACGGTGTTGCAATTATGGGTTGCCAACGATTGGCCGGCCGTGTGGCCTGTGGGCCGTGCGAAAGATTTCGAAGAGTGCGGCACACCATAACGATGCGGTTGAAGAAGTGGGCCGCAGTCAGTTTTATAGCGTCGCTTCAGCAAAGTGCTGAATGACTTTGCCGGACTGTCAAAACAGAGAACAGCTCAATCCTGACACTTCAGTAATTGATTTCGAAATTCATGTTGTTTGTAACTCGGCAATTCAGTGTTTCGCAAGCGTGTCTTGTGGTGTTGTTTCTGGCGGCATCAACGCAAAACCTGTTTGCTCAGCCGCCTGCGATTGTTCCGTCGGTTGATTCAGCGATTGCCGAAAACGCTTCACCGGATATTGCGGTATCGTTTCCGTCCGTGGCTGAATTGACAGCTCAACGCCAGGCAGAAGCACAAAACACTGCTTTGGACGAAGCCACTCACGCGGTGCTGGACCAACACTACGCCAAAGCGATTGAAAACCTTCAGTCCATTGAGCAAACCGAAGCCAGAATCAAGAAGCTGGCAGCGGAACTGGAAGCCACACCTCAGCGTGTGATTGAGCTTCAGGAACGGCTGGGAAAGCCGATGAAAACGGAAGCCGCTCCGCCCGACGCAGCTTCCGTTACCGAATTGGAGCAGATGGTCGCGCGGTTGAAGGCTGCAGAACTTGCGGCAGCGACCGCCAGGAAAAACCTTTCGGAGATCACCACTGAAATCGATCGGCGTGCGGCAAGGCGACAGCAGCTGGCTGAATTGCGAGCTCAAACCGACCAGCAATTGCAGGAAGTTGGGCAGCAGTTAGCCGCTCCAACTCCCGAAGGTGAAATCCCCGACGTCACCACCGTAAGAACGCTGCGACTTCAAAGTCGACAGCTGCGTTTGAAACGGGAAATCGAATTTATCGACCAGGAATCTCGAACCTACGAAGGCACGCTGCGACGCTGGACCATGGAACGAGACATAACGGACCGCGATGTGCGGGAGTTCGACCGGTTGGTTCAGTACTGGCAGGAACGCTCCGCCGCCGCCAGACGCTTGCAGGCAGAAGATGAAGCTCGGCTGGCCAGAGAAGCGGCCGCGTTGTCGCACAAATCGATTCGAGCTGAAGCAGATCACAACGCAACGCTGGCCGACGAAAACACACAGCTTGTAACGGACCTTAGAAACACCCAACGCGAACTTGACGGTGTCAATTCACAGCTGGAAAGCCGACGAGTCGCTTTTACTCTGCTAAAGAAACGTGCAGAGGCGGCCGAGTTTTCTCAGGCGATTGGCGTGCTGTTGCGTAATCAGAAAATGGCACTGCCGGACCGCGACGACATCTATTATCGAGTTCAGTCGCGACAGGCAGATGTGTCGCGACTGAACCTGAAGCTGATGGAATGGGAAGCAGAACGAAAACCGCTGCTGGATCTGACTGCGGCAGCGACTCGCATTATCGAAAAGCTGGATACCAAACCGGAAGCGATCAGCGATGAAGAACTGCTTGAACAGGTGCAGGCAATTCTGGCAGCTCGCTTAAAGCTGTTGGGAGATTCGCTGGAAAATGGAAACACTCACCTGGACCGAATGGTCGAACTGGACAGCCAGGAAAAATCGCTGTTAGGCCAGGTTGATGAAGAATCTCACTGGCTGGCAGAACACGTGTTATGGGTTCGCAGTACCGGCGTTCTGGGATCGCACCCCCAAACGCTATTAAAGTCGCTGACGGTTTTGTTTGACGGCGCTACCTGGGCCAACGTCGGAAAAGTTGTTGCCGGCGACGCTTCAGAGTACTTTCTGGGGTGGGGTTCAGCTTTTATTATTCTGCTGTGCGCTTTGGTTTTGCGATTGGGTATGAAACGAAGACTGAAAGCACTTGGTGAAGTTGCCGGGCGATCAAGTTGCACCATCATGGCTCCCACCGTAAAGGCGTTGCTGCTGACATCGATGATTGCCGCCCCGTTTCCCGTGGCCATCTGGATGCTGGGTACACGCGTTTCGGGCTTAAGTCGAGGCGAAAATACATTGCAGGCACTTGGCCTTGCCATGCAGATGACGGCGTTGTGCTGGGCTGCCATCGAATTCGTTCGCCAGATCGCTCAACCGCACGGCTTGGGAGATTCTCACTTCGACTGGACCGAAAAGTCGATGATCCTTGTTCGGCGAACCATGCGTTTTCTGATGATCACCCTGCTGCCCGCATTGGCGCTCACATCTTTCACCGCGTTTTTGGGTGATGAAGAACTTGTCACGTCCATTGGGCGAATCGCCTATCTGGTGGCCATCGGAACAACCGGCTGGGCTCTGTTTCAATTATTACGGCCCACCAGTCCGATCCTCATTGAACTGGCTAACGAAAATTCAGACGAGCTGATCTGGCGAACTCGCTGGGTTTGGCTTTCGCTGATTTTTGTGACTCCCGTTCTGTTGGCTGTTTTGTCTCTGGCGGGTTTTCATTACACGGCCATTCAGTTGGCTGGCCGCGTTTCGGCGACAGCGGTGTGTGTGCTGGTGGCGTTGTTTGTGACAGCCGTGCTGTCTCGCTGGCTGTTGGTAACGTATCGTCAGTTAGCCATTCGACGTGGCCGAGAACGTCGTTTGCAAATGCAGCAGGCGGCGGCTGTTGATCCCGATCAACCGATTCCACAGGATACCACGCCCGAACTGCGACTGGCCGACATCAACATTCAGACCAGACGTTTGCTGCAGGTGGTTGCCGGGCTGGCAACTTTGCTGGCGGTTTACTTAATCTGGATTGATGCTCTACCGGCTCTGGGTGTGTTGAAGAACATTCCGCTGGGCTGGGACAACGACATTGTTACTCAGACGGATGGCGACAATCGCATTCCGATACCGGTGACCGCTGCAGATTTGCTGTTTGCCATTGCGATTGCCGGCTTAACATTGGTAGGGGCTCGCAACCTGCCGGGCCTGATGGAAATTGTGATTCTGCAACGCCTGCCTCTGGACGCCGGTGCAAGGTACGCCGCCAGCACTGTTTCGCGATATCTGATTGTGGTGACTGGATTTTTGCTGGGTTTTCGTGCGGTCGGCATTGGATGGTCCAGCGTGCAGTGGCTCATTGCGGCAATGACGGTTGGCCTTGGGTTTGGTCTTCAGGAAATTTTCGCCAACTTCGTTTCGGGCATTATTCTGTTGTTTGAACGACCGATTCGAGTGGGTGACACCGTCACCATTGGCGACATCACAGGTACGGTCACTCGCATCCAGATTCGCGCGACAACGATTCTGGACTGGGACAACAAAGAACTGATTGTGCCCAACCGCGAATTCGTAACGGGCAACCTGGTCAACTGGACGTTATCAAATTCCACGCTGCGACTGATTGTGTCAGTTGGAGTGGCCTATGGCAGCGACAATCGCCTGGTAACGGAATTGCTGTACCGTGTGACAGAAGAGAATCCGAACGTGCTGGACGAACCCGAACCAGTTGTCGTGTTTTCTGAATTCGGAGCCAGCAGTCTGAACTTCGATCTGCGAATATACGTAAATGGCTTAATGCACTATCGCCGCCTGAAACACGATCTACACCTGAAAATCGATGACCTGTTTCGAGAACACGGAATCGAAATTGCCTTCCCTCAGCAGGATCTTCACATCCGAACTTTGCCGCGTGAACTTCAAAGACCTGATGCGATGGCCTCTGCGACGGGCGAAGCAGATCACAAAGACGGCGGAACTCCGGCTTAGAGTATTACTCAAAAAGATGCGTGCTCTGAGCGCATCATTATCTGGTAGCGACAACGGAGCGGCTCGGCGGTTCGGACGTCCTACGTCTTGCGGCGTTCCACGCCACCGGGTCAAGGGCGAAGCCCTTGCCGTGAAGGATTTTGAAAAGCAAAAACACTGATTGAAATGGAGAAGAGGCTTTAATGCCGAATGCGTTTCAGTCACGAAGTGACGGTAGGTAGTAGCCACGGGCGCGAGCCCGTGGTTTGCAAAAAGTCAGACGGAAAGTCCCGAAGGGACGGTAGGCGTATCATTTCGCGTTGCTGCCTGTCGTCCCTTCAGGACTGAAAACGACTGTCGAATGCTGTTCCACGGGCTCGCGCCCGTGGCTATCACCTACCGTCACTTCGTGACTTGAACGCACCCAAACTCCAGACTGCGATGTCTCGCTTTATCTCAATGTTTTCCCGCT
>CALFSX010000230.1 GCA_937916515.1 uncultured Planctomycetaceae bacterium
TGACTTCCGCAATGCCGCTCAGCTGAAACGGAATCGCAGGTTTTTAACCGCAGAGAACGCAGAGATCACAGAGGGGGAATCGCAGAGATTTTTTTGATCACCTGTCTTGGTCACCAGTCTTGGTCCTCTGTGATTCTTCTCTGTGAACTCTGTGAACTCTGTGGTTTAAATGTCTGCCGAAATGCCGCTCAGCTGGCCAGTGAATTGGAATCGCAGGTTTTTAACCGCAGAGGTCACAGAGGGGAATCGCAGGGGGGGGCACCTGCTGCGGTGGTTTGGGATTGCTCTGCGTGCTCTGCGAACTCTGCGGTTTAATTGACTTCCGCAATGCCGCTCAGCCGGACAATAAACCCAGCTTACCTACATTTTCAGCAGATTCTGCCGATGCTGTCTGCGTTCGTGGTCGATACGGGGAGTTCAGGCTTCGCAGAATTACTGATATCACGGTGCCCGTAAGGCGGCTATGAAACATCGCAACTTTGTTAATTCGGCGGTTCTGAAGTTCGTAGGTTGCCGTGAATAGCGGCTGCGCAGCCCTTGAGTCTCAATCGTTCAACATCTATCGTGAGCCCTTCGTGAGTGGCTAAATACTGTAAACGGAAGCGTTTAGGAACCTGCCGCTCATTCCCGTCTTAGCAATCTGATTATTTTTCGCACCCTGAAAATGGCGGTCAAATCCATCGTGCTGGCCCAAAACTTCCGCCGGAAAGTTGGTTTCCAGAGGTTCGGTTGTTCACGCCGGGAATCAAACTGCGTGTAATAGGCAAAAAGCGAGTTGACGCCGGATTACGCGGTTTCGCAGTAATCCAAATCATAATGATCAGAACGTGCCCGTTATTAAATAAATGACATAGTCAAACCGGAGTACCTGTAATGGCAGATTGGCTGCAGCGATTTGTTGACGACGGCACCATTGGCGAATCTCAGCTGGAAGAAGCTCGCCAAATGGCTTCTCAACTGGGAATCACGGTTGAAGACGCCTTAATTCGGCAAGGCTATATTAACGGCAACGATCTGGGGCGAGCTCAGGCGGCAGAATTCAACTACGAATACCTCGACCTGGAAGGCATGCAGATCCCCAACAGCGTGATTGAGATGATTACCGAGTCGATGGCTCGCGAAAATATCGTCATCGCAACTGGCATGGAAGGCGATTCTGTCGTGATCGCCATGCATAACCCCAACAATATTGAGGTGTTAGACAAACTGCGGTTTGTTCTAAACCGAGACATTAAGGTCGTGATGGCGGCTGTGGAGTCGATTCAGGGAGCCATCAACCGGCATTATGGCCAAACGGAAACCGAATCGGTCGACACGATGATCTCGGAATTCACCGAAACGGCCATCGAATTCACTGAAACTGAAGCCAAAGCAGCCGTTAAGGGCGACGAAGACGACAGCGCCCCCATTATTCGTCTGGCCAACATGATCATCAGCGAAGCCGTGCGAATGCGAGCCAGCGATATTCATGTGGAACCCTTTGAAGACCGAATTCGCATCCGCTACCGCATCGACGGTTCGCTGATCGAACGCGACAGCCCGCCTAAACGGCTGCTGAGCGCCCTGCTATCCCGCTTCAAAATTATGGGAAGTATGGATATTTCGGAAAAACGTCGGCCGCAGGACGGTCGTATCAAGACTCGCATGGGCAGCAAAGAATTCGACTTGCGAGTCAGCATTTTGCCGACCAACCACGGCCAGGCGGTCGTCATGCGAATTCTGGACCGAGACAACATCAAAATCGGAATTCGTAACCTGGGATTCAGCGAAGAGAACTATCGCTCGTTCCAAAACATCATTCGCCGACCGAACGGAATCTTTCTGGTGACAGGCCCCACCGGGTCCGGAAAGACCACCACGCTGTATTCGGCGTTGGGGGAACTAAACCGCCCGGACCGCAAAATCATTACCGCCGAAGACCCGGTCGAATACTACCTGCCCGGCATCAATCAGGTGGAAGTGAAGCACAACATCGGCTTCGACTTTGCCAAGATTATTAAGTCGATGTTGCGTCAGGCACCGAACGTGATTCTGGTGGGAGAAATCCGCGATACGGAGACCGGAGAAATGGCAGTTCAGGCCAGTTTGACCGGACACTTGGTTTTCAGCACACTCCACACGAACGATGCGCCCGGTTCTATTACACGTTTGATTGACATGGGAGTGCAGCCATTTCTGGTCGCGTCGTCGTTGATGGCCGTTATGGCTCAGCGATTGGTGCGAGTTGTCTGCACGAAATGCCGGGAGCCTTACCAGCCAACTCCGGACGAAATCGACTACTTCGAACTCAGCGACGAAGAGATCGGCGAAGGCGAATGGGTGAAGGGAAAAGGCTGCAATGCCTGCCAACACACAGGTTTTTCCGGGCGCAGAGCTGTATTCGAGTTGATGACAATGAATTCCACGTTGCGAGAAATGGCGTTTAACAGCGAACCCACTCAAAACATCCGCCGGCAGGCTCGTCTGTTCGGAATGCGAACTCTGGTGGACGACGCCAAAGACAAGGCCATGGCCGGACTGACCACGTTGTCGGAAGTTTTCAAGCTTTCGAAGGGTGGACACTAAGTTGCTTAACAAGGCCGTTTTCTGGACGTAGCGGCCGTTCACCGGGACAATGGTTTACCTTTCGCGGAATTCTTCGCCGCAATTATTCGATTTTTATTTTCCCGCTGATACCTGGGACACGGATGTTTTTGATCTCTCAATTCCACGGCACCCAATCTTCTGGTGCCACACCCATGATCTAAAGATTTGCTCAACCCGCTGCTCAAGTCTCGGCCGCTGTGCCGCAGATTTCGCTGGCTGTGCATACAGGGGAAAATGAATGGCTCGTCAGATCCAGATCGATAAGCTGCTGGAAACGGTTGTCCGGGAAAGCATCAGCGACCTGCACATCACTGTGGGGCAGCCGCCCGTGGTTCGCAAAGGTGGGCACATGGTCCGCCTGGAAACCAAGAGCCTGGACAAAGAAGACACCACCGGGCTGATGAAAAGTATCACCCCGGAACGCAACCAGCAGGAACTTCAGGAACGAGGCGGAACCGACTTCGGTTTCGCGTTCGGCGATAAAGCTCGTTTCCGAGTGTCCGTGTTCAAGCAACGCGGGATGATCGGCATGGTTCTTCGCCGAATTCCCAACGAATTCCTGACCTTCGAACAGCTCGGCCTGCCGCCGGTTGTGCGAGAACTGATTCAGCGGCCGCGAGGTTTGTTTCTGGTGACCGGTCCCACCGGTTCCGGCAAGACGACCAGTCTGGCCAGTATGATCAACTGGATGAACAACAATCTCGATCACCACATCATCACGATGGAAGACCCGATCGAGTATTACCACGAGCACAAGAAATCGACGATCAATCAGCGCGAAATCGGCGTCGATTGCATCTCCTTTCCCGACGCACTTCGTGGAGCTCTGCGGCAGGACCCGGACGTGATTCTGGTGGGGGAAATGCGAGACCTTGAAACCATCGAAGCCGCCATTACCGCGGCGGAAACAGGCCACGTGGTTTTCGGAACTCTGCACACCACCGGTGCTCAAGGTACGGTCGACCGAATCATCGACGTGTTCCCCACCAACCAGCAGGAACAGATTCGTACTCAGCTGGCCAACGGCATCATCGGAATTTTAAGCCAGGCACTTCTACCTCGCAAACCCAAGGGGCTGGTGGCCGCCTACGAAATGCTGGTGGTAACCAGTGCCATTTCCAACCTGATTCGAGAAGGTAAGACCTTCCGAATTAACTCGTCCATTCAAACCGGTCGCAAGTTCGGCATGATTCTGCTGGACGATTCGCTGTTCAACCTATGGCGGAACGGCCTGTGCGAAGAAAAAGACTGTATCACAAAATCCAATAACCCAGGTGAATTAAGAGCTCGCATCGAACGCGCGAAGAAAGGGATGTTCGACGACGACGCAGATGAAGACGACGACGAATTTGATGATTAGGGACAGGGGTTTCGGGTTTAAGGGAACAGCTCTGCCGGCCCCTGAAACCTGACCCCCGAAACCTGCCCTCCGAA
>CALFSX010000231.1 GCA_937916515.1 uncultured Planctomycetaceae bacterium
AACAGTGGGCGAGTAAACAGTGGGCGAGTAAAAGCCGGAGTGCGAGATCGGGGGACAGCTTTTTCAACCTTGTGTCGCCAGCGTAAATTGAAAAAAATGGCGGAGGGCCGGTGTTGATGCTGGTCTAAAGTTCGTGACGCCGGTCGACTGCAAGTCAGCCAACATCAAAGCGGAGGGTGTCCACGCAGGGCAGTTCGCCGCAGGGGGGGGTCGCATAATCGGTTCACGCCAGGGGAACTAATTTTCGATCCGCCGTCAAAGCATGGCTTCCACTGGACCTGTTATCGCTGAGAATTTGACAGCATTCCACGCCACTGCGAATATTGATAAACCCACGGCGATTCAGAGGCAACGATGCGCGTTGCTTAAGTGAGACAGCGAATTTGGCTGACTTGTGGCCGTTAAGAACGCGTTACGAATCCAACGATGTGAACGGTGAGCCACAGGTAGCGAACAGAAGAGAGATTCGTGGTTATGAACGGTCGCGTTCTTCAGAAGTTATTCTTTACTGAACAAAACAGAAAAATGACTGTCGTCTGAAATTGACGATCCGGCATCTACGAATGCAACCACATTCACAAGAGACGCTGGGGAGTTCAATAGATGCCGAGATTACGTGTGCCGCTGATGGTGATGACGCTGTTTCTTTGTGCAGTTTCAGCGACCACGGCTGAAGTTATTGTTTTTAACACAGACTTCGAATCGGGTATACCGTCAGGAATAAGTGGCACCGGATCGCTGGCTGGTGTTCAGGGGTACAGCGGTCTGGGGCTGGGTGCTGATGTCTTTGCAGGCAATTTTCTGCGGACTGAAGCGGGTAATGGAGTGGCAAATGGAATCACACTGTCGTTAAGTGGTCTGCCGACACATTCCAGCATCGATATTGATTTCCTGTTGGCAGTGATCGACTCGTGGGACGGAGTCGGCGATAGGCATCACGGTCCGGACGGGTTTGCTGTGAGCGTAGACGGAATGACCATCTTCTCAACTGTTTTCCAGAACAGCGGTTCGGGAACACAAACCTACGTGCCGCCCGCTGGAGTTCAACTGGCTCGCCATGCCAACCTGGGATTCGCCGTTCCGGGACCAAGCAACTTCTTCCGAGATTCCGCTTACAACATGGGGCTGGATCCGACTTTCAGCAGTATTGCCCACACCAGCAGTTCGTTGACGGTAAGCTGGTTTCGAAATAGCGGTCTTCAAATCAACAGCCCCACCTTTGTGGATGAATCGTACGCCATTGACAACCTGCGGATTAGTTTAAATGGAACCTCAGCCGCCGTGCCTGAACCATCTTCCGTCGCCAGTTTGACCTTACTTGCAGTATTAGCATTCGCCTTCAGAAAACGTCGTGAAGTTTCTAAGGGTTCCTGACAGAAATCGGAGGTACCCACGAATTCATACAAGTCCAACTGTGGCTTAAGACAAGCGGGCCGGATCAAGAATCGCAGCGACGCCGGTGCGGCAGTCTACGTGGGGTTGACGGCTGGATCCATTCACCCGTGCAGAATTGTGCTCCGCCTTGAACTGTCTTTGCCCGTGTTCAACATGTATTTGGCTCAGGCCGAGACGTTGTGATCGACGCCGCTCCGAGCCAATGCGCACCAGCCCATCTCGTAGTCTGTTCTCGGAGTGGAAATTGCAGGTGGAGTCCAATCTGCGCGGTTCGGGCGAAGCGAAACGCCGTTTCATCTGTAATTCTTATCGCAACGACGATACCTCCGGAACTGCGTCACTGCGTTCCTTGATCCGGGCTACATTGCTTATAGCCGCCAGCAGCGATGTCTTGGTGAGCGGGCTGCACATGGTGAGTTCGGACGGCGGAACTAAAAACCTTCAATTCTGGTTCCGTCGGATCGACCGGCCAAAGCTTGAAGTGTTTTGATTTGCCCTTTGAATCACGGGTCCGCTGTCGATATCTGATGACACAAACCTTGTTGAGCCGTCCACCAGAAGCATGTTCCGACCATCAACATGAAAGCTGGAAGCCCCCGTCAATGTGCGGTTTTTCGGATGCCGGACTGAATTCCGTGATAACTTCGTTTTCCATCTGATTCGCACGAACTCCCAACCACAGCCCGACGGCCCCGATAGCGCTGCGTTCTGTCACGAAAATGGTCTTGCTTGTTCCGTCCAGAATTTCGCGAAACTTAACACTATAGTTCAGCTGAAAGATTCCAGCGGTCAGTTTTGAATCCGGTTGTGGAGGCCCCAAAGCCGTTGAAACGCCTCCCGGCCAGTACGCCTGTACCGTTCCGGAAACCAGTCGGGGAAACGGTTTTTACCCTGCGTTGCCGGAATAGTTGCTGGTCGCAAATCCACCTCGCATCGGATTCAAATCTGGGGTGGTATCGGCGGGGCAGCGGAATTCTGTCAGGACCGTTTTTGCGAAGGCCGGATCTTTCGGCCATTCGGGAGCGTCATTACCAGCAGACAACGAAGTGTTGATCGAATTGTATAGCTTGGCCTGATCCAGGAACGGAAGAATGGCGTACGACCAGCCCGTCCACGCCTGCGAATCGGCGTTGGTGTAGCGAGCGAATGTTGATGCAGGCAGGCTTAGATACACAGAATGATAGTTTTGCAAGGCCAGCCCAATAGCCTTCATTCTTTATTTGCAGGCCGTGTTTCTGGCAGCATCGTGAGCCGACTGAATGGCTGGCAGCGACAGCAACAACAGGCTGACAGCAGAACAGATGACAGCAAGCTCAACAATCGTAAAGCCTCGATGCCGATTTGTGGGCACAGTTTTCATGCGGAAGTTCCAGAAGATCAGCGGTGTCTAAATTCACATGCAGGCGGATGAATGGTTTCGTTCAGATCCGAAAATAATAGTACGGACGAACACAGGCAGAAATTAACGCTTAGGAGGAAACGCTTTTAGTCGCCATGTGTCTCCATCCTTTTCCAGTGTCAACTGTTCCAGCTCGGGTGATGGAGCGTCCATCAGTTCCTGATCAAGAGCGACATCGATTTTATGGGCCACCTCTGACAACTGGTCATAGAACCGCCAATGGCCACCAATGTTTGAAAAACGAATTTCGCGAGTTCCGTCTTTCACAGTAGCCAGCCGTCGGTCTCGGCCCGACGCAAACTGTGTGACATTTCGATCAAGCAGATAGGTGGCCGTGTTTCCCTGCATCTGTGGACCCAGGATCAACAGTTGATTCAGATCCTCAATCATCCGCGTGGTTTGCTCAATTCCGGGCCCAAATGTTTCAGCCAACTGGTCCCAGCGTCCTTCAAACTTCAGGACGGCAACCACTGACGGCGGAAGTATTCGCGATGCAAAGTTCAGACCCTTGTTTTGCTTCAGGTCCGAAATGGCCTGCTTAATGACTTCTGGCAAAATGCTTCCGTAACCGGGCAAACTGCCTGAATCACTGACATTCAGCGGATTCTTAAGTTGAGGCTTCTGTGACGACGTGCCGGAACCGGGTGACACAAAACGCAGCGATTGCCCGTCTGAACTGACAACCGCTTTCAGCGACTGCCTCTGCTGGATCTGTCTGGTCACCAGCTCAACCAGTTGGGGTGGCACCGGTGGGACTGGTTCACCGCTTTCAATCAGCTTAGAAAACATCTTGAAGTCTCGAACGGGAGCGTGCTTCATCACGAAGGTATTAGCGTCGCCGCTTTCCAGGAACTGCAACATTGATGTCAGCAAAGTGGCAACGTCCACTTCGGACTGCGCTGAAGACGCAACGCCGGGTGGATTCGATGCAGTGCTGGTGATGTTGGCAGTTGTTGATGTCGCTGCAGCCGTTGCGGCGTTGTGAACATCCATGGACGAGTTGTTCTGCGCGGCAGTGGCGTCCCGCGTGGAATTGTCCATCGCAGTGTTGGAAGCAACATCATTGCTGTCTGCGATTTGAGTGGAAGCTGTTTCTGAAGATTGCACAAACCACACCACTCCAACGTCTATCGCGACGACAGCCAGAATTCCGCCAACGATGGGCAGCAGCCAGTTTTTGCCAGAAGAACCTTTCTTTCGGCTTGCTGAACGCGGCTTTTGACCAGTCGGACGCGAGCTACGATTTGCAGCGGACGATCGATTTGATGAAGAACTTGCCGTCGAACGCTTCTTTGAGCCTTCTGCAGCGGAAGGTTGCGACGAACCGCGATCGGGCGGGTTGACGAACGACCATTCGCGTATTGGCATCCAGGGCAACCGACCGTTTTACCAATCAGCGTCTCTCGCCCCACCTTCAACGGCTTTGAACATGCTGAACAAACGATCGTAAACGTTTGAAACATCTTGCCGGACACTTTACGTAGCAAAAACAGAAACAGACATTCTTAGACGAAGGTGCGATACGTTAGCGTTAAGAGCTAACCCCGACACCCACTCCATTAAGCCGACCTACTGAGATGGCTTAGTGGACACTTGCAGTAATTCTGGCCAAGCTGCCGCAATTCACTGTGTTGGAAATTGCGTGCGAGATCTGGCAAGCATAGGAGAATCGATCTTATAATGGATTCGGTTTCGCTCGCTTGTGCTTTGTCAGTGGCAGGGCTGAAATGGTACCGTTTTCATGAGCCGTTACAGTCGCAGAATTATCGAATTCAACGGAAAACCAGTGCCGCATTTGCCAAGCTTCGGCTTGAACCTGGCCTTGTTGTCGAAGCCCGTCGGGGCGTATGTTGATGGCCGGGGCTGAGCGAAGTAGAACGGATCAAGAAGCGCAGCGACGCGGTCCCGCAGTTGGGTTGTGAAAGTTGATTGACACAACATTTGTGCCGGAATTGCTGTCGACCTGGACCGGTATATGTAAATTTTCCGTTACCAGCAATCCACAACCGCATTCGGCGGATTGTGCCGGGCACCGGCAGGAAACGCCGGTCTGGAGGCCGGCATTTTCGCGGAAGGATCACAAATTCGGGAATTGGGCGACTTAAGAAGTTGATATCCGCAGACTCATCTTCACTTGATTCGGCAGAATTTCCTAGACTTCCGAAAACACATAACCCGCCGCTTGGCGGCTGGGAACACAGCGACGACGAAAGAAGCAATCATGCGAACTATCGCGGTAATGAACCAAAAAGGCGGCGTTGGCAAGACAACAACCAGCGTCAATCTGGCAGCTGCTTTAGCGAAAGCCGGTGCCAAAGTTTGCGTCATCGATATGGACCCTCAGGGGCACGCTTCGCTACATCTGGGTCTTGAATGCGGGATGGAAACACCTTCGGTTTATGACGTGTTCGCTGGGGCGGCCACGTTGGATGAAGTGCGTCAGCTTGTTGCCGAAAATCTTTCAATTGTGCCTTCAAACATCGATCTGGCGGCTGTTGAAGTTGAGCTTGCGAACACCAAAGGTCGTGAATTCATCCTGCGTGACGCCATGAAAAGCTGGCAGCAGCAGAACCGGTTTGACTATGTCGTTATGGATTGCCCTCCGTCGTTGGGGGTTCTCACAATTAATGCGTTGTGTGCCGTGACGGAAGTTTTCATCCCGTTACAGCCTCACTTTTTCGCCTTACAGGGGTTATCTAAACTGTTTGAAACCACGGCTCTGGTAACTCGGCGGTTGAACAGAGATCTGCGAGTGACGGGCGTGGCGTTATGTTTGTATGAATCCGGCACTCGACTGGCCGCGGACGTCATTGAAGACCTGCGTCATTTTTTGACATCCAGCGATGCGGACACACCGTGGGCCGACGCCAGAATTTTCCGTTCACGAATTCGCCGCAACATCAAGCTGGCGGAAGCTCCGAGTTTCGGACAGTCGGTCTTCGACTATGCTCCCACATGTCCGGGAGCGAAAGACTATGCCGACCTTAGCAAAGAAGTGCTGGCGATGGCTTTGGGACGAACCAACGGCGATTCAAGTGAGACTGCCGAAGTTCTGGCACCAGTTGGCACAGTTTCTGATGACGCGGTGCGAGCTGCTTAGTTTGGTGGCCTGAGCCTGGTGATGAGCATTGTGGCTTGTACTTCCTGGAGCAACGGAACTAAGACTTTTTCATGTGCGTGGTTTTGCATCGCTGACTGCTGGCCTGAATGACGTGAGGCCGTTGAAGTCTTACTCAAAATGATGCGCGCACGGTGCGCGCCTGTTGGCCATAGCGACAACGGAGCGGCTCGGCGATTCATGCGTTCCCTGTCTTCCATCCAACCACGCCACTGGGTCAAGGGCGGAGCCCTTGTTGGGCGAGGCGGCCCAATGTTGCAATTCATCACGGCGGAGCGTGATTGCTGCTATTGATTTGCTTTTGAAATACTGACTTAGCTGGATGCAGCCTCCACGCCTGGACGTTGCTGACCTGGAAATTTGACGGTAAAGCTGTCGAGTTTGGCGGGCAAACTGCATCACGTCGTTACCGGTTAACCGCGTAGTGATGCCAGCGTCTGAAGCGTGAGTTGAACGCAAATCGAGTGACTACGCCAGTTGGGCGACTTTGCGTGGTGGTATCGGCCAGACTTCGCCTTTAGCGGGACAACTTGCAAATCGGGTGAATCTGAGTTTCGCAAAGGGGCTAAGGGTGTTATTCTTTGCGGTTGACGCTCGCGGCAATTCGCTGTGATTTGGTGCCGCTTCGTGTGCGTTTGAGGCGGTTTTCGGACGATTTCTGTCAACGATTCGCGTTTTTCCGCCGCCAATTGAAACGTACAAACAACACCAGATACTCGCCGAAAGTCATTCATGCCTCCCTGGCCCGATTGGGTTTTTCATGTTGCCAACGTTGCCCTCGCCATTGGATTGGTGATTCTGAACGGATTTTTTGTCGCGGCTGAGTTTGCATTGGTGAAGGTCAGAGGCAGCCAGATTGAGGAAATGGTGAAGCAGGGTCGGCCCTTTGCCAAGTCGGCTCACTGGTTGATGCACCGCCTGGAAGACTCGCTTTCCGCCTGCCAGCTGGGCATTACCATGGCATCTCTAGCTTTGGGATGGGTCGGTGAGCCCGCGTTTTCTGCCTTGGTTGAACCTCTGCTGCACGGCGTGGGCATTGCTTCCGAGGCCGTTGTTCGAACAATTGGGTTTGCGATCTCGTTCACGTTCATCACAGGTTTGCACCTTGTGATTGGCGAACAGGCTCCGAAAATTTTCGCCATCCGCCGCCCGGAACAGATGATTCTGTGGTGTGCGGTTCCGATGAAGTTTTTCTATCTGATGTCCTATCCGTTGATGATCAGCCTGAACAAAGCCACGTCGTTTATTTTGAAACGTTTGGGAGTTCACGCCACCGGTCACGACACGCCTCATACAGAAGACGAGATTCGAGCACTTCTGCGAGAAGCTCGCATTCACGGGGACGTTACTCGCAGTGAGCAACGGCTGATTGACGCAGTGTTTGAATTCGACGACATGATCTGCCGTCGAGTGATGGTGCCGCGTTCAGACGTGGAGTACTTCACCGCCGGACAGACTCTGGAACAGTGCCTGAAGCAGGCCAGTCGGTCGCGACATACTCGATTTCCACTGTGTGACGGTTCGCTGGATCACGTGGTAGGCGTTGTCCACATCAAAAGCCTGATCGGCAAAAAGGACGACGGAAAATTCGATTTAAAAACCATTGCTCGCCCGCCGAAGACTGTTCCGGAAAACATGCCCATCAGCAAACTGCTGAGACACTTTCAGGGTACGCGCCAGCACATGGCCTTTGTTGTTGACGAGTACAGCACGCTGATCGGTATCGTGACTTTGGAAAACGTTCTGGAACAGATTGTGGGAACCGTTCAGGACGAATTCGACCTGGAGACTCCGGAAATTGTGCCTGACGGTCCGGGGCAGTACATCGTGCAGGGCAGCACCGCTGTGGAAGTGGTAGAGAAAGTTCTGAATCTGCACCATTCCGACGACGACGTCGATACGTTTTCGGGGTTATTGATGTCCAGACACGGCGAGATTCTGGAAGCTGGCGACTGCATTCAGCTTGAAGGAGCGATTGCAGAAGTTCTGGAAGTCAAGGGCGCTCGAGCCGAACGAATTCGCGTCACTCTAACTGGCAGTGGAAACCCGACGGAAACTTCCTTCGGGCATGGATCATCCGGAGAATAGATTTAATGCCTGAGATTCAAGGATTGGAAGATTCGGCACAAAACAGCGATATCGATCCGGAACTGGATGCCTGGGAACAACTGGAGGCCATTGTTGCCAAAGGCGATGCGGACGCTGTTCGCACGTTCATTAACAATCTGCCGCCGGGCGAATCGTCGCGTTTGATTACGCAAATGTCAGAAGACGAGCAGCAGGAGTTGCTGTCGATTCTTCGAGACGAAGACGCTGCGGAACTTCTGGGTTCTTTGCCGGAAATTCAAGCCGCTCAACTGCTGTCATCGCTGCCCGCAGATCAGGCGGCTCACATCTTTGACGAGATGTACAGCGGCGATCAGGTGGGTTTGCTGGATCAGCTTTCGGAACAGCAGTCCAACGCCATTCTGGAGGAAATGAAGCCTGAAGAAGCGGAAAATGTCCGCTTTCTGGCCAAGTACGAATACGACACGGCCGGCGGTCTCATGATCACCGAACTGTTGGCCTTTGACGGCAAACTAACGGTTGACGACGTTATTTCTGACCTAAGAACCAACGCCGAAAAGTATGCTGAATACAACGTTCAGTATATTTACGTGCTGAAGGAAGATCGACAGCTTCACGGAGTTCTGCGGCTTCGCGACCTGTTGCTGGCACGTCCCAAGCACACGATTTCGCGGATCATGATCGACAATCCAACTCGAGTGTCGGATTCCACCAGCCTGCAGGAACTGCAACTGCTGTTCGACAGCCGACCGTTTTTTGGCCTGCCGGTGGTTGATGCGGAAAACAGGCTTGTCGGTGTGATTCGCCGAGCCGACGTCGAAAAGGCGAGTGAAGAAGAAGCTGGTCGAACCTTCCTGCAGTTTGCAGGTATTTTGGGTGGTGAAGAACTTCGTAGTTTGCCGCTGAAGATTCGCTGTGCTCGACGACTGTCTTGGTTAAGCCTGAACATCCTGCTGAACGTGGTCGCCGCCAGCGTGATTGCGTTCTACGAAGAAACCCTGGCGGCAGTGATCGCATTGGCAGTATTTCTGCCAATCGTTTCTGACATGAGCGGCTGCAGCGGAAATCAATCTGTGGCGGTGAGTACTCGGGAATTGGTTTTGGGCGTCATTAAACCCAGCGACTTCTGGTACGTTTTCCGCAAAGAATTCACACTGGGACTCATCAACGGAATCGTGTTGGGCATTCTGCTGGGCAGCGTTGCGTGGGTCTGGAAGGGGACTCCTGCATTGGGGCTTGTGGTTGGAGGTGCGTTGGCGGCGAATACTTTGGTGGCGGTTTGTCTGGGAGCAATGATTCCTATGATTTTAAAAGGATTCAAAATGGACCCCGCGTTGGCCTCGGGAGCCATTTTAACAACGCTCACCGACATGTGCGGGTTCTTTTTGGTGCTTTCGCTGGCTCAACTGATGCTGCCCTGGTTGGTGCCGAGGGTGTAATTTGTTACGGGGCTGGCTGTTTCCACGTTCCAGGACAGTTCCTTATTTGCAGATTGGCGTCACAGTATTGATGTTTTCTACATATTGGAGTCTTGCAAAAAAATAAGCCGAGCACCGTGCACTTAGCTTTTTCTGAGCGACAACGGAGCGGCTCGACGATTCAAGCGTTCCACGCCTTCATACGTGCCACGCCACCGGGGCAAGGGCCTCACCCAACGCCGTGACGGATTTTTGAGCAGGAAAATATTGAGATAAAGCGAAAGATCGCAGGCTGGAGTTTGGATGCGGTTAAG
>CALFSX010000232.1 GCA_937916515.1 uncultured Planctomycetaceae bacterium
GCCACGGCATCGGGTCAAGGGCGAAGCCCTTGTTCGTAGCGACAACGGAGCGGCTCGGCGCTTCGGACGTTCTACGTCTTCCCGCATGCCACGCCATCGGGTCAAGGGCGAAGCCCTTGTTAGGCAAGGATGTCGTGTACGACGTGGCCGTGAACGTCTGTTAGTCGGAAGTCGCGACCGGCGTGGTGGAATGTCAGGCGTTCGTGGTCCAGCCCCATTAAATGCAGCATGGTGGCCTGCAGATCGTGAACGTGTACGGGAGCTTCCACGACATGAAATCCGAAGTCGTCGGTGGCTCCCAGCGTCATGCCAGGTTTCACGCCGCCGCCCGCCATCCACATGGTGAAAGCCTGAGGATGATGGTCGCGTCCTAAAGAACGTCCCAGCGCGGCGTTGGATTCGACCATCGGTGTTCGTCCAAATTCGCCACCCCAAACCACCAGAGTTTCGTCCAACAGACCTCTGTCTCGCAAATCCTTCACCAACGCGGCTGACGCCTGGTCGGTCGTATTGCAGTTGTTCTGCACGTTACCTTTGACGTTACTGTGAGCGTCCCAGCCGCTGTGATAAATGTTGATAAAGCGAACGCCTCGTTCCACCATGCGGCGAGCCAACAGGCAGGCTCTGGCAAACGACGGTTTGTCTGGATCGCACCCGTATAAGTCCAGAGTGTGCTGAGATTCTTTCTTCAGGTCCATCAGTTCAGGCGCTGACGTTTGCAAGCGAGCGGCCATTTCGAAACTGGCGATGCGAGTGGCAATTTCCGGATCGTGTACGACTTTCATGCGTTCACGGTTCAACTGATTGATTAGCGCGAAGGTATCTCCCTGAAGTTGTTCCGACACACCGGCCGGATTGTTGACGTTAAGAATTGGGTCTCCCTGACTGCGAAACTGAACACCATTGTAAACGCCGGGAAGAAAACCGCTCGACCACAAGGCAGCGCCGCCGCTAAGTCCCGCTCCGGTGCTCATGACAACAAACGCGGGCAGGTCCTGAGTTTCTGCGCCCAACCCGTACAGAGCCCACGAACCAATGCACGGACGACCCGGTTGTGAAAAGCCGGAATTCAGAAAGATCTGCGCAGGAGCGTGATTGAACTGATCTGTGTGCATCGACTTAATCAGGCAGATGTCGTCTGCAATGCGTGCCAGGTGAGGCATCGCTTCTGAAATCTGAGCACCCGATTGGCCGTGTTTTGCGAACTTAAATTGCGGCCCCAACACGGCGGCGTCCGGTTGAATAAACGCATACCGCTGATCGCCGATGACTGACTTCGGCAGGGGACGACCTTCAAACTGAGTCAGCGTCGGCTTTTCATCAAACAGTTCCAACTGGCTGGGAGCACCCGCCATAAATAGATGAATCACCGCCTTGGCTGTTGCCGGGCGTTGAGCGGGCTGAGACGCAAGACTGTCGCTGTGCGAGTCTGCAAATGCACGGGCACTGCCAGACAACTGCGACAACGCCGCGGCTCCCAGACCCACACCGCACTGCGACAGAAACCAACGTCGAGCTATGTTTGAATTCATGATTCGTAATCCTTCATCAGTTGCTTCAATAAGGCCGGTCAGCAGGTGTAGCTCGAAAGCAAATGACAGACTCTGCCGCCGCTTTGACTATTCGCGTGTGAGCGATTCGTCCAACCCAAAAACCGCGCGAGCCGTGGCGGTCCAGGCGGCTTGTTCTGCCAGCAGGTTGTCCGAATCACTGGTGGTGCTTTGCGGGTTTATGTCGTCTGTTTGGGCGACATCGCCTGACTGCAGTTTTACGTCAGCCAGTTTCTGGCCAGTAAAGTCGGCGGCTTGTTTGGGGTTGGTTGCAAAGTGCAGTTTCTGTTCTTCAAAGAACGTTTGCAGCAGTTTAAGTTCATCGGCGTTGGGCAGACGAACCATTGTGCGGCGGAACAGATTATCAATTCGAGACGCTGTGTCAGTGAGAGTCGAATCTTCAACAACCGATTCTCCCGCCTTCTGAGCAAGCTCCATCAGCATCACGTCGTTCAGCATGGTTAACGCCTGCAGAGGACTGTTGCTGCGATCGCGATTGGCAATGCAGGCTTCTCCACTGGGAGCGTCAAATGTACTGAACATCGCGAACGGTGCCGTCCGCTTGATAAACGTGTACAGACTTCGGCGATAACGGTCGCTGCCCTTGCTGGCCGTCCACTTGGGGCTGCCATACGCCGATTCCGTAACGCCGCCAGGTTGCGGAGGACGAACGGGTGGCCCTCCCAATTCTGTGGAAAGCACGCCCGCAGCAACCAGCAACTGATCTCTAATGATCTCCGCATCGAGGCGAATTCGTGGTGAACTCGACAACAGGCGATTGTCCGGATCAATCTGCAACGCCGCGTTCGACATGCCTGACGACTGTCGGTAAGTCGCGCTGCTGACGATTTTGCGATGCAGCTTTCTGATGGACCACTGGTCGTCGTTGGAAAACGTCACGGCCAGCCAGTCCAGCAATTCCGGATGACTGGGGGCCGCTCCCTGAAGCCCGAAGTCGTCCAGAGTCTTCACGATTCCGTTTCCAAAAAACGCGGCCCAATGCCGATTCACGACAACTCGAGCCGTCAGCGGAGTTTGCGACGAAACCAGCCAGCGTGCAAATTCAAGCCGATCCGTGGGAGCCGCTGCGTTTGCGGGTAACAACACGCTGGGTAAGCCCACGGTCACTGGTTCTTTGGGCTGCAAATATTCGCCTCGATGATGCCGAAACGTTGGGCGAGTATGTTCGGGAGGGCGGCTTTGCAGCACCAGCGACGAAGTGGCTGACGGACGCAACCGAAGCTTGCGGATTTTCTCTGACTGTGCACTAAGCTGTTCAGCCGATGTCAAAAACGTGCTCAGCAATTTTGCATGCTGATCATGACTTAGCGGTCGATCTGCGTCTCTTAGCAACTGCGACACGTCAGGCGAATACATGCGAGCTTCCGGCGGCGTCGGACTATCGGTTGCCGAAAATCGAAAACGCCCCAACGAACTCGCAAAGTGACGACCGAATGACATGTCAATGGTCAGCGGCGTGCCGGCTGGAACGGGTTCGGCAAACACAAAGACAGCTGTGTGAGCTTCCCCTTGTCGCCCATGAACCGACCAACCGGTTTGTATGTCGCCATCAATTGCCATGGCGGCTGTGGCCGGATTGCTGCCGAAGCGGTTCTTGGCGTAGGTGTGTGTTGCCGACACGAACGGGAATTTAGTCGAACCCGACTTCGCGCCGATTTCAGTCAGATAAAAGTCCCCCAACGTTCCTTCGTAGTATGTCGAACCAGGGCCACCCTCTGGAAGGCGATCGTCAGGCAAAGCTTCCAGACGAATGGCCGAGATCGGGTGATCTGCGGCCTCTAAAGTGATGACATAGTCGTCACGCTTCGCGGTGTCTCCACTGGCAAAAATGGAATGATCATCCTGAATCGTCAGGATCGGCAGATTGGATGTTGCTGCAACTGGAACCAGAATCTTCCAGTCCACGGCGTTTGCCTTTTCACTGCGACGCCAGGCGTCAAACGCTTTGGCTAGCGAATGCTGTCGGGCTTCGCGGGTTTCGTCTGGCGTTCGATTCTTCTGCAGCGACAATGCAAAACTTCCGATCGTGTGTTTGTCGCCCGTCGTTTGTTTTATCGTGACTTTCAATAGCCCGTTCGCGGACTTCAGCTGCTGCAGTGCCGATGTGTCCAACTGAAAGGTCGCTTCCGCAACATCAGGGATCCCCCTGGAACCGTGAATTCCCCAGCCCGTTGCAAGGTCGCCGTCGATCGCTTTACTGATTTCGTACGAATCCTGTTCTACGGTGGCCGTGGCTGCTGTGATGGGCAACGCTGTAAGTGTTGGACCAGAGGCTGCACTTGGGGCCGAATTGTTAGACTGCACTTCAAACGTGATTTCGTTTAATACAAAGTTTCCGTGACGAGTCCTGCCCGGTCCTTTGGCCTTGCCGGTTGTGCGTGTACTGAGCTTGATGGAATCGAACTGCAGCGTTGGTAAGTTGAGTTCAACAACATACGTGGCCGTTTCTGAGTTTGGGCCGGACACGTCGATCCACTGGCCGTCTGCCACTGTTAACGTTTGACTTCCGTCCGCGACTGCGGACGCAATTTCAGCATTCACGTTTTGTGAATCGTTAACCGGCCACTGATTCGGCAGATCCGCCAGAAGTTCGTCAGCCTGCTTCTTGTTTTTCGCCCACTGTTCGTCGACGCTTTCTGAAGGCAGCAGCAGCGAAGGTTCGTCTGCGTTGTTCAGGTACGCAAAAATCTGATAGTACTCCGTATGCGAAACCGGATCGTATTTGTGAGTGTGACACTGGCAGCAGCCCAGCGTGAGCCCCAGCCAGGTTGTGCCCGTTGTGGCCACTCGGTCAGTCATCGCGTGATAACGAAACTCCATCGGATCAATGCCGCCTTCTTCATTCAGCATCGTGTTGCGATGAAAGCCTGTGGCAATGCGCTGGTCGATTGTGGCGTCAGGAAGCATGTCGCCCGCCAGTTGCTCAACAGTAAACTGATCAAACGGCAGGTCACTGTTGATGGCGTTCACCACCCAGTCGCGATAGGGCCAGATGCTGCGATCTCGATCTTTTTCGTAGCCGTTGGTGTCGGCATAGCGAGCCAGGTCCAGCCAGCGGCGCGCCCAACGTTCGCCATAATGAGGTGACGCCTGAAGATGATCGATCAGTTCCTGCCACGCAGATTCTTTTAATGGCGGTGTTGAGCCATCAGCCGAATCGAACCTGGTGCTGCCCCAGATTTTTGTCAACCACGCGTCAGTTTCGGCGGGAGTCGGTTGCAGGCCGATCAGGTCCAGATAGATGCGTCGCAGCAGGATATGTGGTGCCGCTGGCGAAGACGGTTCCAGCCCGGCTGCACGAATCTTGTGCAACACAAACCGATCGATTTCGTTTCGAGTCCATGCATCGTTGCCAACGTCCGGAGGTGTCTCACGAATCGGCTTAACAAACGACCAATGTTGCTGCCAGGTGGCTCCCTGATTCACCCACCGCACCAAAGTGTCCCGCTGAGCGGCTGTAAGCGTCTTGCTGGAATCCGGCGGCGGCATCACTTCATCCGGATCGTTCGACAGAATGCGGCGGATAAGTTCGCTGTTCGCGGCGTCGCCTGGCTTTACCGCAACGTGTCCGCCGCGGTCTTCAAACAGCGGGTGCTGCTGGTCCAGTCTTAGGTCGGCTTCGCGAGTGTTCTGGTCGGGACCGTGGCAATGGAAACAGGTGTTCGACAGAATCGGTCGCACATCAGCATTGAAGTCTACAGGCGCATCCTGAGCGTGCGCTGCAGGCGACATTGCGGCCAACACTGCAGTCAGCGTTAACACGCGCAGGCCGCAGATTGGAAGCAAACGGAAAGCAGAAGAGGAAGGGAGGAGGCTGGGGCGAGTGAGTTGTGTGGTCATTAGCCGAGTACCGAAAATACGAGCCAAACGCTGTCCAGCTTCGCCGCCGGACCTGCTGCATATTGTGGCAGACTTCACCGAAATTCCCCAGTCAATCGGCCAATTGAACGTTTATTCTCGAAATGCAGCGGCAGCAGCAACTCTCAACCGCAAGGTAGCCATCATGCTCCGTCGTGACGAGCCTCGCTTATCGAACGTGTCTGAATATCTGGTTCGCGGCGATAATCGTCTGTAGCGGAAACGCATCGCGGGTACACCGCCGGCCTACAGAATCACACTCAGTAGTTTCGTCAGCCCAATAATCACAAACACCAGCCCCCATGCGACGGCAAAGCCGACCACACCGATTCTGGTTGGATAGGGGAACTGAAAGCCCGCAAATTCGATCACCGGTTCTCGAACGTTATTGTCTTCCGGCACGCTGCAGGGAGTCAGCAACACTTCGCCTTCCTGCACGGGGGTCCGCAGCAGAGTATAGAACTTGTCCAACTGCTGAAGTGGCTGCGGTCGTGTCAGCAGCGCGGTTGTAACTCCAGCGATAACGCCCGCCGCCAGATAGCTGACATCCTGCCACATGCCCTGCATCACCCAGCCGGTGTCTGTTTGTTTAAACATTCCGGAAAGTGCAGGAACAGCAGCATGCAGTTGATCACCGTATTGGCTGACGGCAATCCATGTCGCAACGGATGCAGACGTGGCCACCCACACGGCTGAGGTGTTCCAGCGTCGCCAGAAAATGCCAAACCACATGCTGATTCCAATGGCCGCCGGTGTCTTGATGACAACCTTCATTGCCTGGATCACATCTGTGAATGTGGCTTGCAACATTAACGCTGCAACCACAATTGCGAGGCCTGCAAAACGCCCCACCCACAGATAATGACTTTCTGATTTGGCAGGAGCAATATGGCGTTTGTAGATGTTTTCTGTGAACAGCCCGCTGGAAACCACCATCTGAGCATCGCTGGTGCTCATGACTGCGGCCAACAGCGACGCCATCAGCAATCCCACCAGGCCAGGTACGATGCGTGGCAGAATGTCGAAAGCCGCCCGCCCGAAAAGTTCGTCAGCGAACTTTCGATCGATGGCATCAATTTCCTGTTGTTGCTCGGTCGGCAGCTGATCAAACTCATCGCTTGCTCGTTGCTGAACGGCAGCGTAAATCGCTCGGTCGGCAGGATTATCTGAAGTTGCCAGCGGGCTGTTGGTTCCCAGATACCAGGCCGCGCAGGCCAGTCCGGTAAACGTCCAGGCGACAGTGCAAAAGCGTTTCAAAAAGTTACCAACGGTGAATCCAAAGCGTCCTTCGTATTCGGTCTTACCGGCTCCACAAACGCCCATAATATGAGGTTGAACAATAATGCCCACCAAAGCTGTCAGTGACAGCACGCACACATAGAAAAACGTAATCGGCTCCGCCCCAAGCTGCTGCGCGGCAGAGTTGACCGCCAGAAAATCGAACGTTTCGGCTTTCAGGTGAGGCTGTTGGTGAAGCGCGCCTAAGCCGCCGATTTCCCAGAAGACAAATGGAAGCAGAAGCAAAGAAAATGCGATCGTCAGAATGCCCTGCGCAAAGTCGGTAATGATTGCAGCGCTTAGTCCTCCTGCCATTCCATAAATAACGAACATCACCGTCATCGCCAGAATGGCGTATTCATATCCGGCCAACTGTCGCCAGTACACAGGGAACGTCAGACGCGGCTTCGGGTCTTCTCCGTTTAAATCTTTTTCTGAAGCGGCGACCGACGTTAGTGAAACGACTGGAATTTCAAACGCGATCGATTCTGCCATTCGGTCGAGCGAATTTCCGGTCAGAGAATTGATCATCTTGCCACTGCTGAACAGGGCTCCCGCGATGAATACAATGGAAATCACGATGCCATAAACAGAATACAAAATTGCCGTTGCCGGACTAAACCTGGAACCGAAGAAGTCGGCGGTCGTCAAGGCCCGGATGCGACGCAAAATAGGCGCGATAACCCAATAGAAGGGCGTCACTGGAAGGTACAGAAACTGCCACCAGATGCCTGCCAGCCCGGTCCTCCAAGTTCCGGCAACCGCGTTAATTGCCTGATCGCTGCTGGTGCCCGAACCAAACGCGAAGAACATCATGAAGAACTTGCCGAACCGGCGTCCGCCCATGAAAAAATCGGTGGCGTTGGTCACCTTTGTGGCAGACCAGATTCCAACCCCAAGAATGCCGACAAAGTAACAACAAAGTACGATCCAGTCAGCGATGTGCAATCCAAGAACAGCCGCGAGCATAAACGTAATCTCTAGATCTTTTCGCTACACAATTGGCCGAGTCGGGAAGAATTTTGATCGTTGTTGGACATTTTGAACTGGTTTCATTGCAACCGTATTCAAATTGAGGGGAAGTTGTCTGAACGGTCGCTTGAATGGTTTGAAACAACGCCTTATTGGCTCACATTTCAAGTCGAACCATTCATCTTATTAAGCAAGCCGCTGCCTTTTAAGATCGCTGCGAATCAGAAATACATTCAAACATGGATCGAAAGATCCAAACGTGCAGCACTATCAACACAGCAGGTAACGGCTCTAAACGCAATAACGCTCCAGCAGCAAAACTAATGGAACGAGCGAAATTGCGATGGGAAGCGATTCCGCCGAAGCTTAGCGTTTTCAGCGTGCATCATAACGCGAAGTTCAGGCAATCACAACGAAGCCAACATCGCCGAAAGTCACAGGATGCCGCCACAAACTTTCGGTTTCGCATCGCCAGTAATGACTCACGCAGCGTTCGCTGCTGAATCAACACCGCACAGCAGCACGACGAATGCAATCTGGCTTCCAACACGTTGCGAACGTGTGGCCAGCCACAAGGCTTTCAGGCGAAATATCAACTCTTCCACCCCATACGCACCGCCACCAGCAAATAAAATGGCGGCAGGGACGCACGCATGTTCAAGCATCGTCGTTTGAAAGTAGCGTCCCGCGACTGCTGCAAATGCCGCTCAACTATGGACTGGCGGGCACCGCAACTTCGCTGCCTTTGCCACGATTCTTTCCGATCAGCACGGCGGCCAGGGCTGTGGCCGTCACGGTTGTCGCCAGAAAGCCAGGAGCCATCATTGGTGGGCCGTACTGTCCCAGGGCCGATTCCATTCCCACAACAAATGCAGGGTTGGAAATCGCTGCTGGTGGAGCCGTTTCCGGTGCCCAGAAGCGATACGCCTGAGCTGCATCACCAGAATGCACAATGTGTACGCCAGGACGCAGTCCGGAAATGACCACTTCGCCAGATTCATTGGTTTTGGTGGCGGCAATAACAGTTTGCTGGAACTGGACCTGCACCACCTGCTGCGGCACCTGCCGCCCATCCAGCGATAATACCTTCAGCTTCAGAGTACCACCGTCCAGCAATTTGATGTCTCGTACTGCCACCGGCTCGCTTTTCGGCTCTGGTGCCTTCAGTACCGAAACTCCGGAAGCGGAAATCATACCCGGGGTGGTAGTGGAACCGGAAGGTCCCTGCTGCGAATAGCAAAGGTTGAAGGGATGCCCCAGAAGGACAAGGCTGGTCAGAAACAACCTGAATAAGCTGGATAATGTCACGGCTTGAGCCTCAATTGTGATGCGGGAACAATTGAGTGTTCGACGGAACGAAATGTGTCAAACACACGGCGCTGACCACACTGCCGGAAGCAAACTCTGCTGGAGTTAGTTCCTGAGTGGCAAACAGCACCGCACGACTAGCGTAGTGAAAACTGAATTCTTCTAAAATAGGAACCTATGCGATTTACGACTTCAGTTTCCCTGCGAGACGACCATTCGCTGAACCTGCCAGGGGCTGCACCGGCAGAAATGGCCTGAAGGAATTCTTTGAACTCATTCTGTGTTCGATCTGACTCCATCAGCAGGTAATGCACATAGGCCCAACTGTCGCGATAGTTGTCTCCGTTCATGGAAGCCGCAGATGGGATTTTTTCCAGCGATTCCAGGCTTGGCTTCCAACCGGTCCGGCACTTCCATCGCATTGAGCTAAGTCGTGACGATTTTTCACGATCTGCCGGACGCTCTTCAAAAAACTCCGCAAGTCCTTCGTCAATCCAAAGTGGAACATAGGGGAGGCTTTGGTGAAGAAGGGCGTGGGTATACTCATGTCTCAGGTCGGTAATCAGTTCCCGATTGCGAAACGTGTAGATTTGGAACTGTTCGCCACGTTGATAAAAAATAGCTCGACGCGACCTGGCTTCTGGAATCTTTCCTGCAAGATAGTCGCGATAGCTCTGTAGCGAGTTGAAAATCACGACCTGAACGACCTGTCCAGTTCCCTTGAGCTGCAGGCGGTCGTTCAGTTCTGCGGCTACGCCTGCCAGTTCGCGTTCAATCGTATCCACGGATACGGGAAATTCAGAGAACAGTTCCAATTGACCGCGTTGTTCGTGAACAGCCCAACGATCCGCTTTTGCGTCAGTCGCTGCAGAAATAAGTGCAAGTAACAACACGCTCACAATTAAGTGGGTTCTTAGAGTCTTGCTTAACGTCATCCGCGCACGAGGCGTACATGTTGGCCGTAGCGACAACGGAGCGACTCGGCGATTAGAGGCTTCCACGTCTTTCTCCGTGCCACGCCACTCGGTCAAGGGCGAAGCCCTTGTTAGGCTATTCAATGTCACAGTGCACCGATCTCAAATGGGAGACCAAAATTATCACGGAAGCAAAACCTCGCCACCAGCATTTGAGAATGGGAAATCAACCATTGAACGATTTCTCCCGGCTAATAAGGGTAAACTTCCAGCCCCTTTTGCCATGAGAACGGGCAAATTAGCGTGTCTGACGCCGTTCGCCGTGATGTTTAGATCAATTGGCTTTCGTGGGTCAACATCAACACTGAAAAACAAATGCATAGTGTGTACTGCTCGTTGTCCACCATTTGGCACCCCTGGTAGAATTTCCGAGTTGCAAATCGCTGCCTAGCGACATAGAACAATAGTGTCCTGCTTACGTAATGCATTTGGTCGTTGTTATGATGAGGTGTACAGGAATTCATCATAGTCTGGTGGTGACCTGTTTATTCGTCATTTTTTAACGATGGAACCAGTGTTTTGATTGCATCAACTCACACACAGGTTTGATCTGCCAGTTTTTTGTTTGTAAATTCAATATCAAAGTTAACAAACGGGGCCGTTATTACTTACTTACAACTTAGGGGGAAAGATTAATGTTACAAAAACGGGGTCGTATCACCCGTCGAAAGAAGAAGGCTGCACCGCCGACTGAATTCGAAAACCTGAAGAAGCGGAAGGAGTTTTCCGTATTCATCGTGGAGGACGATCAGGCAATTCGAGCTTCCATGAAAGAAGCTTTAGAAGAAGAAAAGCTTGTCGTTCATGACTACATGACCGCGATGGAGTTTTACCGAGATTATCGCGAAGTTGTTCCAGGGGTTTTGATTCTGGATATTCGACTTCCCGGAATGACCGGAATCGAACTTCAGGAGAAACTCGCAACCGAAGATTTTCCATTGCCAGTTGTCATGATTTCTGGCCACGCAGACGTTCCTATGGCTGTTCGTGCCATGAAGAACGGTGCGTTTGATTTTCTGTGCAAGCCGGTCCGTGTGGACGATATGGTGCAGGCCGTTTCTCGAGCTTACAACTTCTACTACGACATTGATGTCGAAATGGATGATGAGCTTGACGAAACAGAAGACAGCCTGAATCGCCTGACGACTCGCGAACGCGAAGTTCTGGACCACGTTGTGGACGGACTTTCAAGCCGCGAAATTGCTGAAGAACTTACAGTCAGCACAAAGACTGTCGAAGCTCATCGAGCTCGAATTAACGATAAGATGCGAGCCGACAATGTTGCTCACCTTATCCGAATGTGCTTCAACTTTAACGCCGCAGAAGAGGCGTGATTGTTGAAGGAAAGTAAAGTTAGCCGGATGAAAACGCCGTGTGGTCTACCGCACGGCGTTTTTGTTTGTACTTCAACAAATTGCGATAAAATGCCCGGCGGCATTTACAACTTCAATCGCCAGCAGGCATGCTGATGTCTTGCAGCTTCAGCGACACAAGTACCCCAGACGGCTTGCTGGTTAGATACGTATAAGACATTCCACTTCCCGCCATCAATCGCCGTTACTCTTCCCATTGCCTTAGAATGACATTAACGACAGATAACACTTCTTCCAGGCACAGCGTGATCTCTTCAGACCGTATTGGTCTGGCAATCATCATTCTGGCTGCAATCGTGATGACCTGGGCGGTCTGGCAGGTGGCGTCATTGCAGAGCGCCAACGATCGGTCTCGCTGGTGTACGGTCTGGTCGCTTGTGGAACGTGGGACATTCCAGATTGACGAAATCGACGCGGATGAGAAGTGGTCAACGATCGATAAAGTTCGCCACCGTAATTCCGACTCAGAGCCATACCATTTTTATTCTTCCAAGCCACCACTGCTTTCCACAGCAGTCGCAGCACTGTACTGGCTGGAACGTAATACTCTGGGCTACAGTCTGACGGAACACACCGACTTCGTGTCGCGACTGTTGCTGTTTGTGGTGAACGTTTTACCCATGGTACTGTGCCTGCTCTCGCTGCGTAAGACGTTGAGGCTGATTGAAGTTGATGGACGGTCTTTGTGGCTGTTGCTGACTTCAGCCGCCTTTGGGTCGATGTTGAATCCGTTTCTGACAACTTTAAACAACCACACGCCAGCCGCCGTATCTTTAGTGTTTTGCCTTTCCGCGATGACTCGAGTTTGCCTGAGCAATGGGCCGCGCGGGCGTGATTATGCCATTATCGGATTTACGGCGGCTTTGACCTGCTGTTTTGAACTGCCCGCCGCGTTGTTCGGCTTGCTGACGTTTGTGTTTGTGGTAAAGCGTGACTGGCGTAAAACCGCAGCGTGTTATGTGCCCGCCGCGATTGTTCCACTGGCAGCGTTCTTTGTGACCAACATCATTTGCACGGGCGGCATCAAACCGTTTTACGCGTACTATGGCACAGATAAGTACGTCTATGTGCATGAAGGCATCCCCAGCTACTGGACAACTCCTCAGGGAATCGACGCCAATGCAGAATCGCCCGCAGTTTACCTTTTCCACTGCCTGCTGGGGCATCACGGAATTTTCTCAATCTCCCCCATTTTCCTGCTGACCATCGTGGGCTGGCACCTTACCTTTCGGCGGAAACACTATTTGAAGCTACTGCCCATTCAGTTGATGGGGGCCAGCCTTTCGTTGATTGTGCTGACGTTTTATTTAACTCGAACGGCCAACTATAACTATGGCGGCAATTCTGCGGCGTTGCGATGGATGCTGTGGATGACGCCGTTCTGGTGGTACGGCATGATTCCTGCCGTTCAGAAGCTGGCCGCTTCACGAAGAGGTGTCGCCTTGGTTGTGCTGCTGTTGGCAGTTTCAATCTATTCTTCAGCCTACTCTTTGCAGCAACCATGGAAGCCAGGCTGGATCTTCGACCGCATGCAGACAGCCGGGCTGATCGACTACCACACGAAAGTGCCGCCATTCAGTCCGGCTCGATATTCCTTAATTGCCAAGCTTCCTGATGCTCCCGGAATGGTGGGACAGTGGACTCAGTCAGTCGGACCTCGGCAGACGTTGCAGATTACGAGCGCTGCCGCCATTTCAATCGACAATGGTGAAGCGATTCCATTGCGGCTGAACCTGCAATTCCTCGAATCACAAACAGTCAAAACGGCAACGCTGGTTATACTTGTCGAAAGTTTCCGGAATGGAGACGACATATCACAGTGGCTAAGAACAGCCAGATTTGCTAGCGAGGCCGCCGTGTTTGAACAGCCGGGCACAGCCGTTGATCGCGTTTCGCAGGCCGCCAACCTGACCGCTGCACCTGTCTGGGTGCTTGATCTTCTGCGGGGACTGCCGTCGTCTCGGGCGTTCAATGCTGCGAGTCAACGGTATTTGAAATACACTCGGTCGGATGGCGAAAAGTGGGCATTGAAATGTGATCGTGGAGCGTCGCGAGTGGCGTTTGAGGACCCGGAATTCGGGCAGTGCTGGCAACGATGCGATGTTTATTTCTGCGACGAGCTTCCGTTCGGTATGGCTCAGTGGAAGATTACAACCACATCAGTGGCGACTCGCGAAGTCGTTCGTTCGGAGCTGTGGACATGCCGCAATTTGCCGTGATCAGGCGTTGCCACTTGCTTTCGCAGTTTGCGTTCGTCGTGTTGCTGCATGTCTGCTTAATGAATGCGTCGCTCGGCGATGAGCCTGCGTTGCAAACCGATTTGCCATTTGTTGGCGAAGATCGCATTGCCGTTGTGAACTCGCTGGGGCAGGTGGAGAGCTTTGCTGGTCGTGTTGAGTCGATTCGCGGAGACGTGCTGACGCTGCGTCGTGCGGGGCGGGCAAGTATTGAAATGTTCCGCATGTCCGACGTGGCTGAAATTTCGTTTTACAAGTCCGCTGACTGGGACGCAGGACTACGGCTTCAATCGAAGGCCGAATACAAACGAGCGTTGGAATACTTCGACAAGGCACTTGCATCCGAAGATCGAGACTGGGCATGGATTGAACTGCAGGCAACGGCAGCGAAGGATTGCATCATGGCCGGCGAACGAATGGCTGCAGTGAAGCGGATTGCGGAAATTTACGCAAAAGATCCTGAGACGCGTCACGTATCTTTGCTGCCGTTGGTGTGGGATTCGCGATTGCCAACTGACGAAAAAGTGCGTGCCACGGTGACCGAATTAAACAGCGAATCAATCATTTTGAAATTGGTAGCCGCATCTGCGCTGCTGCACGAATCTGTTCATCAGGCAGAAGCTGAAAGCTGTCTGATGAAATTGCGGCGAGGAGGCCATTCGAAGCATCTGTCAGAGTTGGCAGATGCTCAAATGTGGCGTTTGTACCTTCTTGATTCCGCCAAAGAGCATCCGTTGACATTGCAATGGCAGGATCGAGTTTCTCAGCTGCCCGTCGGTGCTCGATCGGGACCTCAGTATGTCGTCGCTCGCTTGTTGGCAAAGCAGCATGACTACGACAAGGCGGCTTTGGCGTTCCTGTGGATGCCGTTAATGTCACCGACGGACCCGGCTTTGTCAGCCAGGTCGCTGGCCGAAGGCATCGACTCTCTTCGCATGGCCGGACGCCACGACGAAGCAGCGGCGCTGTCTGTTGAACTGCAACAACGATTCGCAGGCACTTCCGCGGCAAAGACAGCCGCCGCCGCAGCAGCTTTGCAGGAAACGGTGCCTTAAAATGCTCACGGCCTGGAACAAAGTATCAGTCAAACGACTTAAGATCCTTGCCGGTAATTGGTTTGTCGCGAGTAATTAATTCCGGTCCAGTGCCTGAGCGTTTTTCGTAAACGCCGTCGCCTGCTTTCACGTATTTCGTGAAGCCCTGTTTGCCAAGCTTTTTCTCGTCCTTCATCCGTCGAGACATGGATGATTCCGTCCACGTGCCGCCGGCAAAAACGGACTGAATCAGTCGTTCGACCGGCTCGCCGGTTTCCGGATGAGTCGTGAGCGGTTTGTCCTTGATTGACTGCTCAACTTCGAATTCTTCTGCTGGTTGATCGTCATCACGAACAACTCGATAAACATAGGTAGGCATAGCAAAATATCATCTAACCGGGACGAACCGGACAAATTCATTTCAGCACGACCAATCGACCGGCTGGCTTGCAAACTTAATTAACCCGCAGCGAAATCAGACACCGCGCGAAAAATCGCTGAAAGGTTTGTGGAAAATCCTTGTGGCATGATCATTATCACCATAATACCGGGCGGCTGGTTTTCAGCAAATCGGGGCTTGCACATGATACCTGCTTAGCCTCCCGATGGAAATCGAATCCTGGCGTAAGTGCTGGGTTAGACTTCTTATTGCCGCGAACATGTTCATATTGAGTCAGATTTTCTGAGCGACGTAGTCGCGTTTCCGAGCGGCAGCTCGATTGGTCTGAGGCACAGCCTCGTTAGACTTCTTATTGACGCGAACATGTTCATATTGAGTCAGATTTTCTGAGCGACAGCGGAGCGTTTCCGAGCGGCAGTTTGAATGGTCTGAGGCACGGCGCGTATGTTGGTCGTAGCGACAACGGAGCGGCTCGGCGATTAGAACGTCCCACGTCTTCCCCTCAACCACGCCACCGGGTGAAGGGCGAAGCCCTTGTTGGAAAAACAAAGCGTTTCAGCAGGTTGACAGACAAATCCTGAACTGTCACCGTTCACGTCTGCGGCGTCGGCCAAACAGGAAACATGCAAGCAGATTCACGCGTTCTAATGTCATTGGCTGGCCGAACACAGCAATATTTGCGGACAGGCGACCGGATATATTGCTGCAAAACACGTTATGTTTCATTTGCATATGAATTTGCGGTTCTAACGCAGTATTCCAATGTCGAACCCGGCAGCAATTCGGATTGTGTCGTCATGAATGTCAAAAAACGCTTTCGGCTGCGACCATCGTTTACACTAAGCGCTAGTGCGTTGACGCAGCTTTTGGGAGCCTTTGCCAGCTTTCTGGCAGCCTTTGTATTACCGAATACATTTCCAGAATTTCAGGGAACGTCCCGGAAAGTTCTGATTATTCTGGGCTGCATTATGCTTGTGGTAGGTGCGGCCAATCTGTTTTTTGGCAGAGAATTTGGACGCTTCATGAGTCGCTTTGGAAAGCGATCGCGAGTTGTTGTTCCGCGGGAAGGGATCGGCTTTCTGGCCATCATGCTGACTCTGGCTGTGGGAGCCTTAATGGGGCATCGCAACATGCCGCTGCTGGTGTTTGGAATGATGGCGGGTCCATTCATTCTTAACGGATGGGTCGTTTATGGAATGCTGAAGGGAGTTACCGTTGAAAGAAGTGCTCCACGTCGGTCTATGGCGGGAGAATTCATGAGCGTGGAGTTCGAAGTAAGAAACGATAAGCGAATTATGGCCTCGCACATGCTTGAAGTGCGAGATCGGATTACGGGGAAGTCGCTGCAGAACCGACGTCGTGACGACGAGGGGGTTGTCACCTTTGTCCGAGTGCCCGCTAAAGAACGTCGCATCGGACGATACAGTGTTCGCTTTTCGGAACGCGGTCGGTATGAACTCGGACCTGTTCGAGTAAGTTCAAGATTCCCAATGGGAATCGGTGAACGTGGCCACCTGTTTACGTCCGTTTCCGAATTGATCGTCCACCCAAAACTTGGCCAACTGCTGCCAGTCTGGTCGCGTCAGCAGAAGGAGCTTTCAGAATCTCGCCACAACGCTCAAGCACGCACTGGCTTTTTCGACGATGATTTTCTGCGGATTCGCGAATACAGAACGGGAGACAACCCAAGGTCAATTCACTGGCGTTCAACGGCTCGGCGAGGCGAACTGATGATTCGCGAACATCAGCAGAATCGTCAGGCAGACTCGCTTGTCGTTTTGGATTTGCCTGAATTGAAGGATTGGGACCCAGCCGCAACGGAAATGGCAATCAGCCTTGCCGCCACCATTTGCGATGAACAAACTCGATCATCTTCCGGCACCGGCTATCTGCTGGCAATTGCCTCAAAACAACCGATTATCGTATCCAGCAGAAGTCCCGGCGGATTCCGCGAAGAAGCGCTGGATGCTCTGGCAGTTTGCGGCAGGTCTCCAAGAGCAAACCTGGATGACGTGCTGGCGGCGATCATCGCCGGCCACACTCTTCACGACGAGCGAATTATTCTGATTACGCCGCGACCGAAAATCGCCGAGACAGCGTTGGAAAACGCGTCTCGCCTGTTCACTCAAAGTTCCATCAACCTCAGGCAGGTGACCACAATTGTGGAAGCGTCGCTGGCCGGACTGAAGAGCGTCATTCAACTGGATGACCTTAAAAATGATTGGCGGAAAATTGATTCAGACGTGGAAGTCGGGCAACTGAAGGAAGTCTCGATCACAGCAGCAGCAGCAGCGGAGGTGTCCGCGTGAGAAAGTCAGGCAGCGTCGAAACGACCTTTGCACTAAGCATGACTTTGGTGGTGACGTTTTCGTCCATCATTCTTGCGTCAGCGGAAGAATCTCGATGGCCCACATCGATTACTCCTTTTCTCGCAGTGTTTACGCACCTGTTCGTCGACAAATGGAAGAAGATTCGGCTTTCCGTTGTGGGGGCCAACACACTGGGACTGCTGGCGTTCGGCGTTATGGCGTGGGAATTTTCCGGCGGTGATGTGCTGGCGAAGCTGTTGTCGGGTGCTCACCTGCTGGTCTATATGACGTGGGTGGTCCTGTTGCTGCAAAAAGGTATTCGCCAGTACTGGTGGCTGCTGGCTTTGAGCTTGCTGCAGATTTCCGTGGCGTCTGTGCTTACCACCAGTGCTACGTTCGGCATGTCGTTGGTTGGCATGCTTTTTCTGCTGATCTGGACTACCTCAGTGTTTACGTTGTACCGCACGCGCAGAAGAATGGAACGTTCAGTTGACGGAGTTGAAGACAGTCTCAACCGGAATGCGGCGACTTCAGATGATGATCGAGTGACCATTAGAAACGGCTTGCAGCTGGATTCTTACGAACCGTGGATCGGCTGGCGATTTCGCGCTATCGTCGGATTCTCTTTTGTAGCATCGATGCTGATCGCCGCGGTTACGTTTGCTGTCTTCCCACGCATTTGGGTCAATGAATCACCGTTGGCTGGTATTCGCGAGGCGGCTCAAAAGGCCATCATGAATCAATCGGGTTTCACGGAAAATGTGGCGTTGGGCGAGATCGGTCAGATCATGCAGTCTGATGCCAGAGTAATGCAGTTTGAAATCACTCGCATGCAGGATGGCGGCAGAGTCATGCCGGAAGAGTTTGCAGACTTCATGCGAATGGATGAAATTCTGTTTCGAGGCAACGCGTTGGGCTACTACAAAGAGGGGCGTTGGAGCAGCGGCAGCATTCAAGGAAAATCGGTCGGAGACCTGGAATCTCGGCGGCGGTTTTCTGCTGACAGAAAGCTGGCTGATTTTCGAGTCAAAATTACTCAAGACCCGCCAATCAACTCGTTCGCGTTTGCTCCCACGCCAATTCTCAACGCAACAAGCAAAACTGATGGCCACACTTTAGAGCAGCGTTGGTTTTCGTATTCCCTGATCCATCGAATTCGCAACGACCGTAGCTCTAATCAGCCCGCAGAATTTGAGGTCTGGTGTCAGGCTGCTCCTCAGTCGCAAGTTCGTCACATGGCTCGCCGCCGCGTTAAGCCCACTGGTCCGTTTTCGAATGTCCTTGAATTAATTCGGCCGGCAAACCAATACGTGGAAGTGGAAAACGACTATGCAAATACCTGGTGCATCACCAGAGGAATTGAAACTTCACTGCCGAAGCTTTCGAAAAAGGCGATCGAACTTTGTTCAGACAACGGACAATTGGTTTCACCCAGAGATCGTATCAACCGCATCTTCCATTTTCTGAATACGTCCGGCGAGTTCAACTATTCCCTGACGCTGGGCACTATTGACCGATCCGTTGACCCGGTTGAAGACTTTCTGTTCAACACTAAGACAGGACATTGCGAATACTTCGCTTCCGCCTGCGCACTCATGCTGCAGGCCGTGGACGTGCCCGCAAGAATTGTGAACGGCTACAAAGGCAGCAGCCTTAACACCGTCTCGAAACGGCACGAAGTCAAGCAAAAACAAGCTCATGCCTGGCTGGAAGCGTATGTCGACTTCGAATGGGAAACCCTCGATCCAACTCCGGCCACGCGAAACGAAATTACCAACCAGACTTCACAACTGGCATGGTTGTCTGATTTACGAATTGCCGTCAACGACAACTGGAACAACGTTGTAGAAAAAATGAGCCTGGAACGTCAGGAAGCCATGGTTCGCCCCTGGTTGGATACTTTGAAAACCTGGTGGGATATTGTGCGACAGCAGGGCTTCTTCGGATTGATCGCCATGTTCTATCGCGAAGTCATACTACAGCCCACGAAGTGGATCAGTTTCAAAACCGGATTCGCCACGTTCTTTGTGCTGCTGGTGATTGGCTTGATCGCGAAGTCTCAGGCCATGGCAAAGTTTAGAGCTCGCTTTGCAACAGCGTTTGGGTGGATGAACTCTTCCAATCGGCGACAACGCAGCGTTGTTCGTTTTTATGAAAGCTTCCGAGCACTCTGCGAACGTCATGGGTTATCGCTGCCGCAAAACCAAACGGCACGCGAAAACGCAGCCATGGCCACCAGCTATTTTTCTGACTATCTAACAGACCCGGTCGACCGTTTGCTGCCGGAACGCATCGCCAGTGCCTTCAATTCCGTCCGCTTCGGTGCGCGAGAACTCAGTCCTGAAGTTGTGGAAAGCATCCGCTCTGATGTTGGCAAACTTAGCTCATTGCTGAAACGCCAATCAACAAAAACAGATGCTGCCGACATTGTCACCGCGTAGCGCCGCACTCGAACACGTTTAAGCAATTTGGTCTGATGTCTCAAGACGTAACAACTCACGATCCACGAACAGTTGCCTACGTGGCGCCCTTTGGGTGTTTTATGGCGTTTCTGATCGTGCCGGACGTGCTGTCAATGCTGGGTTTTGCAGCTCCCCAACCAGACGCTCAATCGCCAATGGATTCGATCCGGCTATGGCTGTATCCCCTGCAAACGATTGTCACATTGGTAGTGCTGGTGTGTTATTGGAAACACTTCACCTTCGGCCCTTACCAAGGTTGGCTGTTGGGCATTTGCGCGGGACTATTGGGAATTTTATTGTGGATTCTGCCTGGGTATCTGTTTGAAGCCAGGCAACTGCCAGAAGGTTGGTGGAAGCACTTTGGCTTTGCGCAACGAACAGACGGATTTGATCCGAATTCTGCAGCATCGCGTGGGGTGGCTTTTTACTGGTTCACAATTCTGATGCGTTTTGTTCGTCTGGTTGTTGTGGTACCACTTGTTGAGGAGCTTTTCTGGCGAGGATTCCTGATGCGGTTTCTGGCCGACCTTGATGGCGATTATTGGAAGATTCCTTTCGGAACGTTTCACCAACGCAGCCTGCTGGTGGTCACAACTCTGTTTGTGCTTGTGCATGCCCCCGTTGACTACGCAGCGGCACTGATTTTCGGCCTGCTGATGTACGGACTTGCCGTAAAGACAAAAAGCCTGTCCGCCTGCGTTATAATGCACGCCACGGCAAATCTGGTTTTGGGAGTTTATGTGATGGCGACTCACAATTGGGGCTATTGGTAAGCAATGTATGGCGATAGCCCCATCGTCTTTTCTGCCACGCCACCTGTGCCGCGTCAGTCGTGCCGTAGTGGATCTTGCTAAAGATCCTGAATAAGCAGGATCTTTAACAAGATCCTCTACAGAAGCCCACTCATTCTTACGTTGTGCAACGCCGCTCAACAGCTGTGTCGTGCCCCTTGATGGTCCACAAGCCGGCTTGCGTTTGCTACTGCAAGATCCGTCGCAACAACTCTTCCGCCTTTTTCTGCCTCTCAGAATTCCCCCAGCCGGGATAGATTGCCTCGACAACGCCCAGAATTCTTTTTGCCGCATCCGACTTGCCAGCATTAACGGCGGCTACAGCCAGTTGCAGTTGAGATTCCAGCCATAAGTCGCTTCCCTGAGCCTGCTGTTTCGCAACCTGTCTCCAGAAACTACCCAAACTCGACCCGCCGCCGGCAGGTGCGTTGCCGCTCACATCGCTAAGCAGTGCCGCAATCTGTGAAATCTGCTCGGTGCTTTGCTTAGCGTTCAGCAAACTGTTGATCGCGGCATCCCGCAACTCGACTTCTTCTGTAATAGCCGATGTTGCAATCAGCTTCTGCAAAGTTTGCAGGCGATCTGCAAATGTCGGATTCAAGCCTGGTTGATCAACCAACTTCTTCAGCAGTTGCTGATTCATGCGGGCCAGCCACGTGTCTCCTGCTCGCACGGGTTTGTGTTGATAGTGCGAACACAGGAATTTGGTTGCTGCGACCAATTCGCTGTTGGGAATTTCAAGAATGCCAGCTTCAATACTTGCTCGGCGATTGGCATCAATGCCAGATCTTGCCGCAATCACTGCATGCATCAAGTCACATCGATGCAGCCTGTTCTGCAATAGTTGCTGCTGATCGCCCGAGCCAGCGCTGGCTTCAATCTGCAATTTCAGCTGCGACTGAAGCGGAGTCAGCTTTGCCAGAAGTTCGTTCCAATGAAGATCTTCGTTAGTTGCCGAGTGAAACTGCATTTCGAGAGACTGCAGCCTGATGATCAGCAAATCGTCGGCAGGATAGCGTTCCGGATCGCTCTCCATCGTCAGGACGTGTTCCGCAAATTCCCTGATCATGTCTGTCAGTTCCGCCGGCGTTTGTGGCAGAGCAGTTGTCTTCAGCAGTTGCTGGCCCATTCGTTCAAGAATTGCAATTTGAGTTTGCGGATGTTCCTGTGTGTTCAGCGAATCCAATGACAACTTCGCCGCACGAACTGGATCATTCAGCTCTACGACATCAAGCAACCAATCACGTGCCTGAGCGGCTGTTTTTTGATCCGCGAACAAAGCGAGGTGGTTTTCGAGCGACCTGACATATTCTTCCAACCCGATCGAACCAGGGTTTGCGTTCAATAGCTGAGCGGCGACATAAATTCGTAACAAATCGGCAGCTGCCTGTTCGGGAATCATTCCACCTTGCTGATAAAGCTGAAATGCTGATTGAAGATATTCCTCAGCAGTCGCCCATTCTGCGGCAGCAGCATGCAGTTCTCCCGCCCGTAGTTGCAACGCCGCCTTTGCTCGCACTGACGCAGTTGCCGGAAGTCGCTTGATCGCCGCCGCAATCAGACGCATTGCATCGCTGGAACTTCCTTCTGCTCGTAGTGATTCAACCTGTTCTACCAAATTGGCGATCTCAATTCCCACTTCGGCAACCAAAGAAAAGCGTATCGCCGTCCGTTCCGCCGCGTCTCGAAACACGCCGTGCAGCAGCTTTCTGGAAGACGCCAACTGTTTTTCAAACTGTTGCGATGTTTCGTTCAAAAGGCTGGCATCGTTCAATGTCAGAGCAATCTCGTGTACGCCCAGCAAGGCTTCAAGTTTCAGCCATTCCGACTGTTGTCGTTGCAGACCTGTCAGTGCTGGCAGGTTATTCAGCAATGTGAATGCCTGAGTCGGTTCGCCGTCAGCCAGCAAGTGCCGACTCGTCAGAAATTCGGCCCGCAAAATTGGGTCAGCATTGTTCGCTTCGCCGATCGCCTGCACACGAACAGTAAATTTATCCTTGCGAGTTGCACACAGCGAAAGTTCGGCAAGCACAGCCTTTGCGAAAGCCAGTTTTTGTACATCACGAATTGTCCGAACTGCCTGGTTCAGCGATTCTTCAGCTGCTTGAAGACTTTCGGCAGCCAGCCGCGAATTGCCCAGCACCAGCAACTGATATTTCAGGCATTCCAATTCAGCAAGCTGCAACCTGGCATCGTCGCGAATGGATCTGGCTAACTGAGAGTCCAGGTCGCGGCGCGATTCTTCCAGTTTCCCAAGCAGTGAACGAGTCAGTTCCAGCGACTGGTCGATCACCTTCACGTTGGCGACCATTGAATCTGCGATGGAAGCGGTTGCCGAAGGTTGGGTTTTGGATTGTTTGTAGGCGCCGAGCAGATGACCAGCCTGCCCGATAAACAGCTTCATCCGGATGCTCTGTCCCAGTAACCGTGCCTGCTGAATACGCAATCGGAACTGAGTTTCCGGGCTTGGGGAGTGCAAGTGGATAAATTCGGTAATCACTTCCACAGCCAGATTCAACAGTTCGCCACGACTGGCAGTTTCTGCAAACCATGCATGCTGCTGCAGCGTGCTGCTTAGCCGAAGCACCCATTCCGCTTTGGTGTCTGCATTGGTGGCTGTGGCAATTTGGTGTTCGCAATGTTGTTTGGCCAGTTCAAAAAACTGACGGTCCATCAGTTGCTGCAAAAAGACCTGATCAGCCTGATCCACGATTGAAGCGGCCTGCACGCATGACTGCGAATCAGCGGATAACAACAAAGCGTTCCCGACAACAAATAGCAGCAGCAGCAGCGTTCTGGTGGCGCTAAGTTCTCGTGATGCAGGTTGTCTCGGCTTCGATTTCATGCAGATATCGTATACAAAACTCGACTTCAATCAGCCGTTTCTTTGTTAGTTCACGCAATCCCACTTGAAGCAGTCGTCGAATATCCGGTGTGATACACTGTGCGAAATACACAGCGAAAGGTGCGATTCGCCATTTCAGCCTGCTTCTATGCAGAATCATTTTCCAGCATACAGCGTGAAATTGGTAAGGCGCGACTGTTCAATATCGTCCACCAGAAATACAACGCGAGAATTTCGGCCTCGTTTTCGTGCTTCGCCAGAAATTCTTCCAACTCAAGAAATCAGCACGCTGCCAACGGTCGATTCCCGTTCGGACAGCCTCATTTGTTCATCCGTCGATTTTAAATCTCAATAGTTAGCCCCATCCAGTATGTCAAAGACCGTACTTAGCATCGGCCAGTGTCGCCCGGATACTGCCGCCATCAATCATTTTCTGACGTCTAACTTCAGCGTGAAGGTGCTAACGGCCGAGCTTCCCGACGATGCTGCAGATGCATTGGCAAAGAATACGGTTGACCTTGTGCTTATTAACCGCAAGCTGGACGCAGACTACAGCGACGGGATGGAGATTCTTCGTACGATCAAGTCCGATCCCAGGACAGCAGACATCCCGGTGATGCTGGTATCGAATTTTTCTGAATGGCAGGAAAAGGCTGTTCACGCAGGAGCAGTCTACGGGTTCGGAAAAGCAGAACTCAACTCGCCGGAAACCGTTACCCGAGTCCGAGCCGCCCTCGATCTGCCATAGCACGAATCAATTCGGGGATTGGTGCAGGGAGCTGGCTTCACAGACTTTCTTCGGTTGGCAAGCACACAGACACTGGCTGATCACTCGTTGCTGGCTTCGGGCCGGACCAAATCAGGGCCATTGGGCTGAGTCAAGTCTGTCGACGTCAAGTCAGGGCCATACAACCTCACGTGGATAATTGAGAACTCTGTGGATCAAAAGGTGTCAGCGAAGTCTTGAAGTTTGTCAAGAATGACGTTGAAGAAAGATTT
>CALFSX010000233.1 GCA_937916515.1 uncultured Planctomycetaceae bacterium
CATAAGTACCACTTCCCACTCCGCTTACGTTTGGATCAACGTAAACAAAGTTGTATGCTCGCCCCTTGGCCACATTTGTAATAGCTTCAGGCAGATTCACAACGTCGATGTGCGAATGGATCGCACTGCTTCGCATAACAGGATCGGCCAGTCGTTCACGCACTGTGCGTGGCTGGAAGATGGCTCGTTCTCTGTAGTTCGGAATCGTATAGGAAACTCCAACCCACAGGTTGTCACCGAAGGTGTCGTCTGTTGTATAGTTAACGTTGGCAGTTACAGATTCCGTAACGAGTGCCTGAACTCGCGAAGAGAAGCCCACGGTTTCATCGCCATACTCACTATCAAGATAGTAACCACCCACGTAACCATTAATACCGCGGCGTCCCAGAATCGGCAGCGGACCGCCGGTTTCGAAGTCGACGCCGGAATAAGCGTTATCGCGAGTCTGGTTGCGAATTCGGAAAGCACTGTTGCCACGTAAAGCAAGGTCACCAATCAACTGGTCCGACAGCAAAGCTGATTCGGTGCCTGTAACAAAGTAACCGTTCGCTCGGAAGTCGATGTACTTGCCCAGAGATTCAAAGCCGACACCCAGTCGTTTCCACTGCTGATTGCCACGACCATCATCAAGGTCAAAGTATCCGTTCCAGCCGAAGATTCGGTTTCGAGAAGCATCGAAGTTTCGCCAGACAGCACCGAAGTTGTATCGGTTCTGACCGCGATTATCGATGGACGCCGACAGGTCGCCGATTAACACCGAGTGTCCGGGAACAGCATGGTAAGGCAGACGAACGTTCGCTCTATGGAACGAATCGTTAAAGCCAAGTCCGTCACCAATGTTCGTTTCGAACATTACCTGCGGCCCGAACAATGCGTTGTCCTGCGGACGACGTCCCAGCACGGGTGCTTCCGTGACTCCAGCACTTCGCTCGAAGTACGGACTGTAATCCATGGGCTGAGCGTACGATGGACCAGCACCAGGATAACCTGGCATACCCTGATCCATGGGAACGCCGGATGGCGGTCCATAATCGGGCTGAGGTGCCAAAGGTGGAGCCATACTCGCTTCACCTCCGCTAATGGAATCGCTGTCCGGTGCCGATGGCACAGGTGCAGGCGGATTTTGACCCTGCTGGCCGGACGTCATGCGAATGACCCCCGGCTGATCACCAACGGAGACGTTGGCGGCGGTGAGCAATGCACCACAGCTTAAAGCCAGACAGAAAGAAGCAAAGATACTATTCGTTTTCATCAGCGGTTCCGATCGCTCCGAATTGGCAGACTGTACCGGTTAATCCGGTACTATCGGTTACTCTGTTCGATCGGAAATTCACCCATGCTGGGTTGAGTTAAAATGTGCGGGTTGTGTGGATCGTCCTGAATTTATCGATCCTCCCGAATAGTGCTAACCCCTTGCTAAACAGTACCTTACAGCGATTTGGCCGTTTTCCTGCAGTGAATTGGTGATCCACCAAAAAAGAAAGCTGCCGAAGAGCAGGGCTCTCCGGCAGCTTTCGCAGACTCAAACTTACTGTTTCGCGACACCCGCAACTCAAACTAAACAACCCAATCACCCTATCCCCTGGATTGGCGAAGCGGGTCCCGTCCAACTGGTCACGAACCTCAACAGAACAGCAGTCACATCCAACTAGATTGACCAGCCTTCGCGGTATTCGCGATGAGTAAACTGATTCACTTCTGGCATGTTCGTGCTTTTCAGATTCCTGGCGTCCCATTCGATTCGACTGCCTTCTGCAGATCTCATCGCCAGGTTGCCTACCAGGATCGTCTCTGTCAAACGGCCTGCGTAGCCGAAGTTCGACATCGTGCCGGGAGCGTATTCACCCTTGCAGGTCTGAACGAATTCCCATTTCTGTCGCTGGTCACCACCGGCTTTGAACGGGATGCGTGGCAGAGTCTGTTCAGGCTTGCTGAAGTCTTTGTACTGTTCTTCAGGCAACAGATAGTACTTGGCACCATAATCGTCAGGAGAAAACAACAGTCCTTTGCTGCCGACAAGCACGGCACCGCTGGTTTTGCCACCGCCATCACGCTGATTGGCAACTCGTTTTTGGAAGGACGCTGGCAGCTGGCTGATAATGGAATCGTCCGGCAGATTGCCACCGTCGTACCAATAGAATTTGCAAGCTGGCAAGCCTTCTCGTTCTGGAAATTCGAACATCAGGCTGGAACTGCCAGGGAAGGTTTCGCCTTCGACAATGCCAGGATTCTTAACAGCCGTAACTGCCACAGGATCCCACAGTTTCAAAGCCATAACGGGCATGTTGGTTGTATGGCAAGCCATATCGCCCAAAGCTCCAGTCCCGAAATCAACCCAACCACGCCAGTTAAAGCTGTGGTAAACACCTTTCTTGAACGGTCGCATCGGTGCAGGCCCGATCCATGCATCCCAGTTCAATCCTTCAGGAACCGGATCCTGGCCATCCGGACGTCCCAGACCCTGAGGCCATACCGGACGGTTCGACCAGATGTGAACTTCAGTAACGTCGCCAATTGCGCCTGAGCGAATGACTTCCACGGCTTCTCGAAGTCCGTCTTCTGAAGTGCCCTGATTACCCATTTGAGTAACAACACCCATTTCTTCAGCAACTTCTCGCATTTTGCGAGCTTCGACGATCGACCATGTCAGCGGCTTTTGACAATAGATATGCTTTTTCATTCGCATAGCTTTGATAGCTGCGGCTGCGTGATTGTGGTCAGGCGTACTAACAGTCACAATGTCAACTTTGTCGCCTAGGCTGTCCAGCATTTCACGATAGTCGGTAAACTGCTTGGCATCCGGAAACTCACGACCTTTTTTGGTGAGAGTGTCGCCATCAACGTCGCATAGACCAGCGATTGCCACGCCTTGTTCAGCGATATGGCTGGTATCGCTACCGCCCTTGCCGCCGACTCCCACGCAGGCCGCACTTAGCGACTGCAACGCTGATGTATTTGCCTTCACGACAGCCTGGCCGCCGACCCAGAAAGCCGTACTCAATGCAGCACCTTGCTGCATGAAAGTTCGACGATTTTGTTTTCGTGACATTCTTGAAATTACCTAATTGAATGTGGTGAGGAAAATGTGAGGAGATCGGAGATTCTTCGCCAGCTCCCCCGAACATTGGAAGGAATTGGCTGTAAATGAACTCAGCCAACACTTCTTACGATAGCAATGCGTGAGAAAACAACAATCAAACCGCAGAGATTGACTAAATCCCTGTCCCTAAGTCGTTGCCAACCAGGTAAATCCTACGTACTCTGAGAGCGTAAATGTCAACAAAATATCGCAATTTGCCGCCTGACAGTCTCATTGCACCGGCGTTAAGTGCGACATTTCGATCAGTCAAATTCTTTGTTAACGCCCATAGAACTCTCTCGCAGCTGGATCCCCGAAATGCCTCGTTTCCCCCGCCAAACCACTCTTCAACTTGGTCTTTTAGTACTTCTTCTATCAACCGGCTGCAGCAATGAAACAACCAGCTCCAATTCTGAAAGCTCCGAAACGGCGGTTGAGGCTTCCGTTTCTGCAGCTGTCGCAGCAGACGACGCAGATGCAGTGCATGCGCTGACCGACGCTGGCTTTATTTTGACAAAAAACGCTGCGGGCTCTGTTTTTGAATTGTCAGTTAACAGCGACGCAGATATTTCCGATTCGTTCGTTCACCTTGCCGGCGTTCCCAGCGTGACCGTCGCTGGCTTTTCCGGACCGGGACTCACCGATAAGGGAATGGAAAATCTCGCCAGCCTGACCAACGTAAAACGTTTGGACCTGAGCGATTCAGCCATTGGCGACGAAACGCTGAAAGCTGTCGCGAAACTAGGCAAGATTGAAGTTCTGGGACTTCGACGAACAGCAGTTACAGACAGCGGCCTTGCATCTCTGAGCGGTCTATCAAAAGTTCGAGCCATCGATTTGCGAAACAGCAACATCACGGACGACGGACTTCAGCACTTTTCCAGCTTAGGGGCTCTGGCAGACCTGCAGCTGGAAAAGTCAAAAGTCACCGATGCGGGCGTAGCAAAACTGAAGGGACTGAATCTTAAATCCATTAACCTTAATTACTGCACAACTGTCAGCAACGATTCACTGGATGTGTTTGGGACGATGCCAACATTAGAAAGCATCCAACTGGACTACACCAAAATTAACGATGGCGGCATGGCGAACCTGGCAAGCCTGTCCAAGCTGAAACGTTTACGAATTCGTGGCACAGATGTTACCGGCGTCGGCATGGCTCACATTGCCAAGCTGGTCAACATGGAACGCATGGAACTCCGCGACACGTCTTTGGACGATGCCGCTCTGGAAGTTATCTCAAACCTGCCAAAGATCAACTTTCTGGATATCAGCGAATGCCGTATTGCCACCCCGGAAGGTATGAAACAAATCGGAAAACTGACAGGCTTGAAGACTCTGGGATTCTGGGAAACAAAACTGAACGACGAAGCATTCATGACATTTGGCAATCTGATCAACGTGGAAGATCTGGACCTGAAAGCCACCGGCGTCACAGACGATTCGATTCCTGTCATCCTGAAGATGCAAAAACTGAAGACGCTGAACCTGGCCGGAACACAAATCTCAGACGAAGGCTTCAAGCAGCTGGCTTCACTTCCAGATCTCAAAGAACTAAACGTGGCCAACACCAGCATCGGCTTTGACGTCGTCGACGAACTCGCGGCCAAAGAGGGCTTGAAAGTTGTTGAGTTCGAAAACTAGCAAGGGCTTCGCCCTTGATACAGTGGCGTGGATATCGGCAAGACGTGGAAATTTTCAATCGCCGAGCCGCTCCGTTGTCGCTACGAGAATGATGCGATCACTGTGCTCGCATCATTTTAAGCATGACTCTCACATTCTAATAAAGCTCGTCCCATAGATGCCACAACCTTCGTTGCGCAACAAGGGAAACAGCATCCATTAAGAAAGTCAGGCTGGCTATCCGCTGCCTGGCTAGCTTTCCAGACAAGTTCAGACGTAGACAATACGCCAGACCTATAGCCAAAACGCGGTCTGGACTAAGCAAAGCCGTAGGCGACTACATTCCGGTTTACGACGACATTACTTTTCCATTCGACCAAACCACATCGGTTAACATCAGATGACAGATACATCCCAACGCCCCAACAGTGCGCTGCAGTTTGCTCGAGCCAACAAGTCGATTCCGGGTGGTGTCAATAGCCCGGCTCGTGCATTTGGTGCGGTCGGCGGAACCCCTCCGTTTATCGCACGTGGCGAGGGCCCGTTTCTTTTCGATATCGATGGGAACAAGTATATCGACTACATCGGATCGTGGGGACCGCACATTCTGGGACATCGACATCCCGCAATCATTAAAGCGATTCAAGCAGCACTGGAAACCGGCACCAGCTTTGGAGCTCCAACAGTTGCGGAATCCGACCTGGCAGAGCTGGTCATTTCATTGGTGCCATCGATCGAAAAAGTACGCATGGTGAATTCCGGCACTGAAGCCACCATGTCGGCCATTCGCCTGGCCCGCGGCTTTACCGGGCGAGACACCGTGATAAAGTTTGCTGGCTGCTATCACGGTCACGTCGATAGCCTGCTGGTTCAAGCCGGAAGCGGAGCACTCACGCTGGGAACACCGTCCAGCCCTGGCGTTCCCGCAGGCTGCACCTCTGACACATTGGTTCTGCCCTATAACAACGTCCCCGCAGTGACAGAAGCTTTCGAAAAGAACGGCGACAAGCTGGCAGCCATTATTCTGGAACCAGTATGCGGCAACATGGGCTGCGTGATTCCTTCCGACGCTTTCCTGCAGGCACTACGACAACTATGCACCGCGCACGGCTGCGTGCTGATTTTCGACGAAGTTATGACAGGCTTTCGTGTCGGAATGAACTGCGCTCAGGAACGACTTGGAATTACCCCCGACCTAACGACGTTGGGCAAGATTCTTGGAGGAGGCATGCCGGTCGGAGCATACGGAGGCCGCGCGGACATTATGGATGCAGTGTCACCCGTCGGTGCGGTTTACCAGGCAGGAACGCTGTCCGGCAACCCAGTTGCGATGGCCAGTGGCCTGGCAACGCTGCAACAACTAAAAGCAGACAACCCCTATCCGCAGCTTGAAGAGCGAGCCAATCAACTGGCCGATGGCTTACTTGACGCAGCGGCTCAGGCGGCAATTCCCGTACAAATCAACCGCGTGGGAAGTATGCTGACAATGTTCTTCAATGAACAACCAGTTACTGACTTCATGACGGCAACAGCGTCTGACACAGAGAAGTTCTCGAAATGGTTCCACGGCATGCTGGATCGAGGAATCTATCTACCGTGCAGTCAATATGAAGCTCTGTTCGTTTCCGCAACGCATACGACGGAATTGATCGATGAGACGATTCAGGCTGCACGAGAAGTGCTGGCCACAATCTAAGCCCCGCAGATCTCAACAACTGTGGCGAAACAAAAGTACAGAATTGGTTAACCGATTGCAGACCGGCAAACTGGAACAACTACGCGACAGCCTGAATGACGAGTTTGGCAACTTTCGCGTTTTCAATGGCAGAGAACCAAAACGCGTTTTTTGCAGACGGATCCGGGCAACAGCCTGTGCGGATCATGTGGTCTTTAGCGATAAATCCGATCGTGAGTCACGTATCAATCAGTGGACCTGCAGTGTTGCAAGAACGCAACGCAACTTAACCACCGGAAATCGTGGAATCGATGTGTAATCGGCTGTTACATATCCACTATTTCCAGCGTTCACTTCATGCAATGCAACCTATGCTGATCGTGGTAAGTAAGCACATAACTTCCGAGCACGCATGCTCACCCTCACGATCTGCACAGAATCATGAGTTCTAATCTACTAATGGAAGAAGGCCCGAAGACTCGGCCCCTTCGCGAAGACAATCTTTCTGATATCGTCCGAGCCTACTCGACACCACTTCCCAAAACGGAATGGTTGACGCGGCTGCAGCTGGTTGTGCCACGGCAAAAGCTGACATGCCTGCCATTGTCAACGCGAGTTGCCAAGCGGACGTTTGATAATGTCGGCGCGCTGACGCTGCTGATTCTTTGCAGCCCAATCATGCTGATCACAGCAATTCTTGTGAAGGTCACGTCACCAGGAACGATCATCTATCGTCAAACCAGAGTAGGCCTGAACTTACGTAAAAAATCGAAACCTGATCGACGTCAAAAAACGGATTCCGTGCCCTCAGGAATTGCCGACCGGCGCGGAACAGAACAGGACCGTCGAGAGAAGTTCAACTATGGCCAGCCGTTTACGATCTACAAATTTCGTACGATGAGAAACGACGCGGAAAAGGGCGGGGCACAGTTTGCTCAAAAGTCTGATCCGCGAGTTACGCCAATCGGAAAGTTTCTTCGAAGAACTCGAATCGACGAACTTCCGCAATTGTGGAACATCCTGCGAGGCGACATGGCACTGGTTGGCCCTCGTCCGGAACGTCCGGATTTCATGGAAAAGTTCTCCAGAGAAATCCCTAACTATCTCGATCGACTCGGCCTGCGGCCCGGACTTACCGGGATCGCTCAGGTAGTCAATGGATACGACAACGACCTTGATGGCTTCCGAAGAAAAGTTGCTTACGACTTACTGTACCTGGAAAACTGTTGCCTGTTGAACGATCTGAAAATCGTGGCCAGAACGGCTCGAGTTGTTGTCACTGGCGAAGGTGCCCTTTAAGGCACGCTAAGCTTCCAGGGCAAACCCCTCTCAAAAAACGCTGACGCGCAGCAAGAAGCCTCGACCGCAATTCGCGGACGAGGCTTCAAGTGTATAGGGCTGCATACAGCTGTCTGAATCAGGTGATTCAGTATTCCATTATGGGCTGGCTGGAATAGCCGCCGCTTTCAGGTCTTTAAGTTTGTTGTTGTTGTCAATTCCAACAACAAGTGCTCCAACAGCCGCACCAACGGTGGCCAGAGTAATCACGTCAAGCATTCCGAAGCCACTGGTGCCAACTCCAGGTGGGCAGGCATCGTTGCAATAGGGATCCTGGCCGCGAACAATCGTCTCGTCCGCTTGCACAAGAATTCCCTGAGTTGCACTTTGAGGAGCCGAACCGGCTGACCAAAGTCTGACAGGGCTGCTGAACGAACCAATAACAACTTCGTGAGCACCGCCACGAACATTGCCAATTGCAAACTGGCCGGATGTATTGCTCTTCGCTGCAGCAATAGCAGTACCCTGATACCGAAGCTGAACGACTGCATCCGCAACCGTCTTTCCTTCAGGTGAGTACACCTGTCCGTAAAGAGTTCCGTCTTTCGACAACTCCACATCTTTAATGATACCGTTTCCGCCGGCCAACACCGGATTCGACAACATCACCCCAAAGCAGACCGCTATGCTTGCGACTTTGGTCAAAAGTGTGTGCGTTCGCATCGTCGTATTTCCTTTTGCTTATTAAATAGCAGCAACCCAAAACCGGCCACTGAAATGCAGACTCATACCCTGATATGGTGTTTCGTCATCAACGGCATGACAGCTACAACCATAACACGAGAACTTTCCGATTTTTCCGGAATAATCCGCAAAGCACGCCTAGTTTAACTGGCCCCGCTTACGACCGACGCAAACTTCGGCAAAACCGGCAATTGCGGTTTCGGAACCGTCACAGATTGGCAGGTTCTTGTGGACGATGTTGACGATATCCGATCGGTTTCACGTGGTCATGACGACAGAATCGTCGGCCGTTGCCGAACTGACGTTCGACTTCACCATGGCTTCGAACTCGTAGAGTGCGCCCGACTATTGGACTGCAGTCAAAAACAGCAGCACCAAAATCATCCAGTCCCTTCGCAGTCGCCACAATCGCAGCACTTGTCCCCTTGCTTCAGCCAGCACAGCCTCGGTGGAAAAGTGTTAACTGAGCTTCGAAGTCTTGTTCGGTACGTGGCCAGTACCAGTATTCGTTGACTTAGGCTGGGGCACGGCAGTGGTCGCCACCCGCCTTGAACTCAACCAGTCCTGAATCTCAACCAGCCCCACAAACTCCGTGTTGAGGATCTACATTTCGCGTGAAATCCTTAGCTGCCAAGGGTGAAACAAGCCAAAGTCTTAAGCCAGGGATGTAAAACCGGGTGAGTCTCAAAGGCGGCAGCGAATTTTCCGCATCATCGGGCCTGGTCGACCGTGTCGCTTCATCCCCGTTCCGTCCTGCATTCAGGCAACTGGTACCACAACACGGCCACGCAACTTTCATTGGCCGTTCCTGTTTCCCAATTCTGCCGGCAGAGTTCCCCTGATGACTCACCGCAAACTGAAGTTGCCAACAATTTAAGCAATCTGCACATCCAGTAGCCACATCGTGGCTATCGAGATCTGCACACTCAATTGCTGCAAAACATTTAAATTCAGTTCGCAGCAGCCAGACAAAACGGCCAAGAGGTATAGAACAAGGTAGCGGCATGCAATCTAAGTGTTGTTTCGACACAAAACCTGAATCCCCACTCCATTGAATAAACACCCCTTACACGCCCAACATTAATAGACGGGATGATTTTGGAAAACGGCTACGGCCAACCATCGCCTGACTGGTACAGGGTTTGCTTGCCAGCAATAACAGCAACGGTACAAGGAAAAGCAGTGGATACTGCAGCAACTTATGCCGAACCGAGCAACAGGGGTGCTTTGTTTAAAGGCAAACACAGGGTCGAACCTTTCAACGTAGGCCGATTCAGTTCACCGCAGTGAATTGAATTTTCCAGTTGAACATTCGCTTACATTTCATGAGCATCAAATCCTCAGCAGCTTTCGCTGGGGACATCGTCTTTATCCTCGAAAGGTAGTTTCAAATGAAGAAGTCTTTAGGGACATCGTCAACTGTAGCGCCAAAGAATCGCAAGGGTTTCACCCTGATCGAGCTCTTGGTGGTGATTGCGATCATCGCAATCCTGATCGCTTTGCTGTTGCCAGCGGTGCAGCAGGCTCGTGAAGCAGCACGAAGAACTCAGTGCAAGAACAACTTGAAGCAGTTGGGCCTGGCAGCTCATAACTTCCATGACGTCTACAACAGGTTTCCTGCAGGTAACTTCGCCGCACCAATCGACGTAACATTCGGCGGATCCGGTCCGAAGAATCTGACATTTTACGATCACCAGTTGTACGGTACTTTGCCACAACTGCTTCCGCAGATTGAACAGGCCAACCTGTACAACAATCTGGAAATCTGGAAGGGTGTTGATCACCGAGACGACAACACAACGACAGCAGACGATTACATCGTTGAGGGCGCGTTTTTTAGTGACGGCCCAACATGGGCAGCAGCTCAAGCCAAGATTCCCGCATTCCTGTGTCCTTCTGACCCTCAAAAGTCAGTAGCCCGAACTCTGGCGACGATGCATTATTGGCAGACTCCTACAGGTGGGTCAATTACATACTCTTACTGGGCTACGGACTACGGTTTGGGAACAACCAACTACACTGGTGTAGCCGGTCATTTCGGTCCGATCACTCGGCATGCCAGCTGGGCCGCTCTGAAGGGCATCTTCGGGCAGCGAACGAAGACTCGTTTTCGTGACGTCACCGATGGCACAAGCAACACATTTCTGTTTGGCGAGTTGACGGGGGACGTCACTGCACCAATCGGTACTGCTGCTGCAGGCTCAAGCGACTTGAACCTGCACTGGGTCAACACTCCGGCCATGGTGACTGCCTGGGGACTGGGCAAGGGGACAAATCCTTATCGATTCAGCAGTTACCATACTGGTATTGTTCAATTCACAATGGCTGATGGATCTGTACGCGGAGTCTCAACAAACATTGATTCGAACACCTACAGATACTTGGCAGGTATGGGTGACGGCAACGTCATCGGTGAATTCTAATCAGAGTTCGCTCCAGAGCCTGAACGAAAGTCCTGAGCACTCAGCTGCGAATTTGCGGCTGGGTGCCATCTTATTTTTAACAGACTGATTTCCTGCTCTTTCTATTTTATCAAAAAATCTAAACCTTAATAAGGGTCACGAACGTGAAGTTTATTTTGCCACTTTTCGCCGCTTTAGTTCTAGCCGGATGCGGTGGACAAGGTGAAGTTGAAATTCCAGAAAACCCAACTCCAGCACCACCGCCAGGAAGCATGACGACCGCTGACGAAGCAGGTGAAGGCGGTACTGACACGCTTAGCGTAAGTCCTTAGCCTCTGTACACTTGCCATTTTTCGCAATTGCAGAAATCTGGCAAATCCAGCAGATGCAAGGAAGAATTGAGTAATTCTGCCTGTCTCGATTGAGGCAGGTTTTTTTTTGCGCTAATGTTAATACCATGCGATGAATGAATCAGCATTCGGGCCTGCAGTTGCTTGCGGATCGGTCAATGAGGATCCAGAAACAACCGCTTCACTGATCGCTATTCATTGTTCCATTTGGCTCGTACCATCGTCTAAGCCAATTGACTTCGATATAAGAAAGACCGCATGTCCAACTCCTCAAACATCGAGAGCATCCTTTCTGAAACTCGCTCGTTTCCACCGCCAGCGACATTCACGGCTCAGGCCAACATCGGCAGCGAAGAACAGTACGAACAGCTTTGGCATATGGCCAAAGACGACCCGTCTAAGTTCTGGGGCGAAATGGCCGAAAACCTGACCTGGTTCCAACGCTGGGACACCGTGATGGACGGCGATATGCCGAACACCAAATGGTTCACCGGCGGAAAACTTAACGTCAGCTACAACTGCATCGATCGACACCTCGAAACCGAACGCCGCAACAAAGCGGCCATCATCTGGGAAGGCGAACCAGGCGACACGCGAGTGCTCCGCTACCAGGATCTACATCGCGAAGTTTGCAAATTTGCAAACGTCCTGAAGAGCCTGGGAATCGAAACCGGCGACCGAGTCACCCTGTACATGCCGATGATCCCGGAACTCACAATCGCGATGTTGGCGTGTGCTCGTATCGGTGCTGTGCATTCAATCATCTTCGGCGGCTTTAGTGCAGATGCTGTCGCAGATCGAAACAACGACGCTCAGGCAAAGCTGGTGATTACCGCCGATGGCGGCTGGCGTCGAGGTAAGGAAATCCCGCTGAAAATCGCGGTTGATGCCAGCCTGGAAAAATCACCGTCTGTGGAAAAGGTCGTCGTCGTGCGACGAACCGGCGGCGACGTAGACATGGTTCCTGACCGCGACCTGTGGTGGCACGACCTGATGGCCGACGCTTCTGCCGAATGCGACGCCGTTGAACTCGACAGCGAACATCCATTGTTCATCCTGTACACTTCCGGCAGCACGGGTAAACCCAAGGGCGTTCTGCACACTTCGGCTGGCTATCTGCTGGGCACGATGATGACTTCCCAATGGGTATTCGACCTCAAGGAGGAAGACACATACTGGTGCACGGCAGACATTGGCTGGATCACCGGTCATAGCTATATCTGCTACGGACCGCTGGCCAACGGTGCCAGTATTGTCATGTACGAAGGTGCCCCCAACTGGCCGGATGAAGGTCGATTCTGGGAACTGATTGAAAAATACCAGGTCAGCATTTTCTATACGGCTCCCACAGCCATTCGAGCATTCATCAAATGGGGCAACGAATGGCCCGAAAAGCACGATTTGTCCAGCCTGCGATTGCTGGGCACGGTAGGCGAGCCCATCAATCCCGAAGCATGGATGTGGTATCACGAAGTTATCGGCCAGGAACGTTGCCCAATCGTTGACACCTGGTGGCAAACCGAAACCGGCGGAATCATGATCAGCCCGCTGCCGGGAGTCACTGCCACCAAGCCTGGCAGTTGCTCACGGCCTCTACCGGGCGTTGTTCCGGACATTGTTACCGAAAAGGGCGAGAGCCTCGAAGCAAACCAGGGCGGCCTGCTGGTAATGAGACAACCGTGGCCTCATATGTTACGTACCCTTTATGGGGATCATGACCGGTTTCTGGAAACCTATTTTTCAACCATCGAAGGCTGCTATTTTGCAGGAGATGGTGCTCGCCGTGATGCTGATGGCTATATCTGGGTGATGGGGCGAGTTGACGATGTGATCAACGTTTCAGGACATCGCCTCAGCACAATGGAAGTGGAAAGCGCCTTGGTTGCTCACGAACGAGTTGCCGAAGCGGCTGTTGTCGGGTTTCCTCATGAAATCAAGGGCGAGGGTATCTGCTGCTTTGTCACATTAAAGCACGACGACGGCACGGAAGACCTGAAGGCAGAACTAATTCGGCACGTGCGGCACCAAATTGGAGCACTGGCAACTCCTGACCAGATTCGATTTGCCGCGTCACTTCCGAAAACTCGCAGTGGAAAAATCATGCGAAGGCTGCTTCGAGACATTGCAGCTGGCCGTGAATCGACTCAGGATACTTCCACTCTGGAAGACTTCAACATTCTGGCAAAACTGCGAAACGACGAAGAATAGGAAGACTCAGTCCTTCAATGGAAGAACTGAAGGACTCACTTGATTGTCTGGCAGCGGAAAACCTAACGTTTTCCGCTGCTGAGACTTACAGCGTACAGCTCAACAACAGAAATTTGCATTGAGAACACGGATTGTCGCGGCTGGATGGTTCTGTTATGAATTGTCCTGTCGCGATTCCTCTCTCCCCGCTTTTTCGCGGGTTTTCGGCGGCAGGTGATCTCACATAGAACGCTTCGGAAGGAATTCGAAGCGTGTTTGCCAGGGAGTTGGCAATGGCCCAAACTGCAAAACACAAACTACGCGTCTTATTCGTCGATGATGACGAATCAATTTCCAGCCTGCTTGCGTCGGAACTGCCAAGGATGGGCCACAAGGCCACCGTTTGCCGGTCTCCGGGAGAAGCAGCAGACGCAATCAGCAAACACACCTTCGATGCTGCCATCGTAGATCTGCGCATGCCTGGAGGCAGCGGCTGGGACGTTATCGACCAGCTACGCGAAAACTCACCAGAGACAGATTACGTCATCAGCACCGGCCACGGCAGCATGGACGATGCGATTCGTGCGATTCGGATGGGAGCGTACGACTTCCTTCCCAAGCCGGTCTCGCTGTTCGAAATTTCAGCCGTTCTGCAGCGCATTGGCGAAAAGAAGGCTCTGGAAAACAAGAACATTGCACTGGAATGTCGCCTGCAACAGGTCGAAGGCCGATCTGACTTGATCGGCGAGTCGCCATCTATGAATCGCGTAAAGACGCTGATTGACAAAATTGCGCCCACGGATTCAGCCGTGCTGATTCTGGGAGAAACGGGTACCGGCAAGGAAATGGTCGCTCGTCGTGTTCACGAACAAAGTGGTCGAGCGAAGGCTCCATTTGTCGCAGTGAATTGTGGCGCAATTCCGGAAAACCTGGTCGAAAGCGAATTCTTCGGGCACCGAAAAGGCGCATTTACCGGAGCTGACACGGCTCGCACCGGACTTTTCGAAGTCGCCAACGGTGGCACTCTGTTTCTGGATGAGCTGGGAGAACTTGATAAGTCAATGCAGGTCAAACTGTTGCGATTTCTGGAGTCCGGCGAAGTTCGCAGAGTCGGCGAAAACGAACCATTTAAGGTCGATGTCCGCATTGTCTGTGCCACAAACCGCGACCTTCAGGAAATGGTTAACGATGGCACGTTCCGCGAGGACCTTGTCTTCCGTGTGAATACGTTCGAAATCCACCTGCCGCCATTGCGTGAACGCAGAGACGACATTCCAGAACTTGCATGGCACCTGATTGCTCGCCATCTTAAGCGTGAGTCCGTTCCGAAATCCATTCTGGCTCCGGAAACGATTGAAATCCTGAAAGCACAGGAATGGACGGGCAACGTCCGTCAACTTGCCAACGTCATGGAACACTCGGCAATCCTTTCCGACGGAATCTGCATTCGCCCGGAAGATCTGCCGCAAAACATGATCCGCGGTGCGCAGCACTCGACACCAACAACTTCAGACGCACCAGCTGGGTTCGAATTGAGTCTGGAACCGAAAACACTTCGCGAAATGGAAGACCAGATGATTCTTCATGTTCTGAAGAAGCACGATGGCGACAAACCCAGCACCGCCAAAGAACTCGGGATTGCTCTGAAAACGCTTTACAATCGACTCAGCCAGCTGGAAGAACGCAAAGAAGCCGGCTAAACACCACGCCGTTAATTTGCCACGCAATTACAGCATTCTCGCGACACTGTATCTACGAAATCGCAGGTTCCGGTACCAAAGACAGATTTCAGTTTTTGCAGACTGCAACCTCACCAACCGAGAAGGCTTGCGTTTCCGTGTTGGAGTGAAAAACTGACAGCCCGAACCTGGTCGACTTGATAAATTCTCAAGGCACCGCAGCAATTCGCATGCTGGCAACGACTGCGAATCTGGCATCTGGATTTTTCTGGCAGACCAGAATCGGATAGGCCGGCTTCAGCTGGCCAAAGCATTGGGACCAGTGGCGTTAAGTCCGGCAAGAGTGCCTTCAAACCTGCGAACAATGCCTACAACGGTGCCAAGTATCTGGCGAGTATTCGTGGGATAAGCGCCCGGAATGGCGGATGTCGGTTGCTTACCGTCACCCTGAATTCGACACAAAGTTACGTTGTGCCGATCATCCAAAGCGGCCACAAGATCACCGATCTCAGAACTTCCGCCTCGACTGATGATCACAAAATCTCCGTCAGTGATTCCCAGTGAGACAAATGCTGTCCCCTTGATCTTCAAACAGGCTTTGTCTTCGCCAGCAAAAATCGGCTCGAATTCGATTTGCTCGTCAGACGAAATTGCAGCCTGAATCGGGCTTCCAGAAACTGCGGTGCCAACCAATGGCAACGATAGTCGCTTCTGTCCTGCGTCGGCCAGACAAATTGCCCTGGACATGTTGGACTCACGACGAATCAGCCCTTTTCGCTCCAACGCCTTAAGATGGCACATTACACCGTTGGGCGACTTAATGGCAAAAGCATCGCCGATTTCGCGAACGGTGGGGCCAAAACCTCGGTTCTGAATTTTGTCTTTCAGAAACTCAAAGATTTCCTGCTGACGCTTTGTCAACGCCTTGCGTTTGTCTGTTACAGCCATTGGATGCCCTGTTATTCTGGTCAAACCGAAACATCAAACGAATAACTGGCAATGAACAATGATTAAAACAGGGTGAACGACTTGCCAGACGAAATTTTGATGCCAGCCTGAGTTCTGGTTGCTTGAATTCCCATTTTCTTTTTCAATCGATATACCAAGGCCCAAAAAACCGGGGCTTGGCAAGCAAACTGAAGAAAGATCGGCCAGGAACTATAGTGAACTAATGTACACGCAATATGAGCAGATTACAATCAGTAAACCACCTACATCGCCAAACACTGTGGTGGAAAGAAAAGTACACCACATTTGTTCATCGCCAGACGCGGGGTTGACCCGCCATCCATTGCAAAGAATTATCACAAAACCCAAAACTGTTTGATTTTGAACGGCTGCGGGCTGTGAACCCAGCCACGGCACTGAAATCGTTGTTCCAGCAATTTGTGTTCAAATTTTCGAAGCAGGTGACGCAGCGGCTCGGCAGGAAACTAAAGGCGCCGTTCGACTTACGGCGATCCGCCACATTTTCCAGCGTGCAACCTCTTGGCTGAAGCACTGGCTAAGCGCCCGCCTGCTGATTGATGGCTTTTAGACTCACGTGCAGCCAGGCTACACTGACAGGCATAGGCACCAGTTTAGGTAAAACAGTCGATTCACCCGGATTTCAACGCCAAGCTGCGATCCACGAGGTTGGCCCTGATTTGTTTGCGGCTGAGATTCCAAACCGACAAAAATCAGGACTGACTCCTGAAACCAAACCTGCCACAACAAAACATTTCCCCGACACATCCTCAACCAGAAGCTCAGACGTTCAGCAATGAATCAACACTCCCCCAAGCCGCACGTGTTAGCGATCCACGCCCACCCGGATGACATCGAATTCCAATGCGCCGGCACACTTCTGAGACTACACGAACTCGGATGCCGTATTTCCGTAGCAACAATGACGCCCGGTGACTGTGGCAGCGCTGAATTTTCGTCAGAAAAGATCGCTCAAGTACGTCGTGAAGAAGCCGTTGCGGCCGCGGCAATTATGGGGGCCGAATACACGTGTCTGGAGTTCCGAGACCTGTCAATCGTTTTCGACAATGACAGCCGACGGCGAACGACGGAATTTTTGCGAGTCACAAGTCCTGACATCATTCTTACCGCACCGCCAGTGGACTACATGCACGATCACGAAATCACAAGCATGCTTGTGCGAGATGCCTGCTTCAATGCATCGGTGCCAAACTATCGGACTCAGCAATGGGACCCGGCAGCTCCTTCGAAAAAAATTCCTCACCTGTACTACGTTGATGCGGTGGAGGGAATGGATCATTTTGGCGTGCGTCATCCTGTCCAGTTTACGGTCGATGTTTCAGAGCAATTCGAACAGAAGATCGCCGCACTTGCCTGCCATGCCAGCCAAAGAAACTGGCTAAAACAGCAACACGGCGTCGATGAATATCTGGACGCCTGCAGAAGGTGGAGCTCTGAACGCGGACGAGACATTGGCGTGGCACACGGCGAAGGATTTCGACAGTACAAGGGACACCCTCACCCGTCGAACAACCTGCTGCTGGAACTTCTGGAAGGCCGCCCCGGTTCGTGAGCCTCAAAAGCCGCTGATGGACCGACCGTAATTTCGTAGCAAAGAGCACCGTCGCCAGACATGCAGAAGTCCAGAGACCGACGGAATGTGCCCCCGCTGCTGGCAACGCTGCTGGCAACGCACACAACGTTTTCCGCAACATTCTGAGCCGCACTGGATAAAATTGGGTTGTAAACTCGCAAAAAACGGCTTCCAGAGTTTGAAAAAACGAGGGGAACACCCGAACCCGGTTCGACGAAGCTCAAACGGGAAGCTATTCTCTGAGCTGTTGAACGAACTCCGAAATTTCTCGAATCGTAACCTCAAGCCGTAAATTGTGACTGCCATGACTGAACAAACCGTTCCTTCCGAGAAACCTCTGTTCACCGCTGTGGAAATTGAGCAGTTTGAAGCCGATGACATTGTGGCTGGTTCAGCAATCGGCAAGATGCTGTCCATGCTGTTTCTGTACACCGTTTTGGCAATGACATTCGTTGCCTGGTGGACATTCAGCACAGTCGCCGAAAGCCACAACGCAGAAGCTACGCACACTGAATCAGCAGGCCACTGAGTCAGCAACGGTGAATGGGCAGCAACACCATCGAATGCTGCTGAACTTTCCTGGCGGTAAGCCAACGCTGCCAGCTTTTCACTTGCATTTGCGAGTAGACAGCGATTTAAACCTGAAACAGAGATCTGGACGGTACGTTTCCGAGTTGATCGAAAACGCTCGCTGATGGTCAGGAAACAACCCAAATTGCGGGTTGGCAGTAGTGGATCTTGTTAAAGATCCTGAAGCAACAAGGATCTTTAACAAGATCCACTACTCGCCCGGGACATCTGAAAACAAGGTTGGAAATGGTAGCTGGACTCGCCAGAGTTCAGTCAAACATTTGGGGCCCAAAGTCTGGCGACTCCGGCTGACCCGCAATGTAACTGCCCCAGACCATGAGCCGAAAAAACACAGACGACAGCCGCTGTCTGAAAGCAGTATCAGCCACGCCTCCAGCGTTTTATGCTGTGATGGCCTAGCGCCGGTAACGAAGAACTCAGTTGCACGCAAATGCTTACAGCAGGATGCAGCTGAAACACATTCGAGTGATCTGCACACTTAACCGAATTTTATTCTTGGAAACCTACTTAACATCCTGCGACGCTGAGACGTTGGCCTCTTCCAGTCGCGTGCGAGCGTGATCGGCCCATGGTCCGCGAGAATCGTGTTCCAGATATCTGCGCCAATACGCTTCGGCGTCAACTGTTCGTTTCATCTGATCCAGCAATTGAGCATAGTGGAGCAGGGCATCAGGATTCGAATCGTGGATAGAAATTGCGGTCAGCAAAGCTTCCTCAGCAGGAACAAGGTGGCCACGTTCCGCTTGCAAACATCCCAGTTGCGTCCAGGCTTCGATGAAGTCAGGAGCAAACTCAATCGCACAATGATAGCGTTCAATGGCAGCGTCAGCCTTACCGGCTCGATATAAAGCGTCTGCCAGATGAAAATGCACGTCAGCGGGATCTGGAGACATGGCAATCGGATCGGCTGCTGGAAACTCGCCAGGCGACCGCAGCAAATTGTCTGTCGCCAGCAGAGACAGGCAATTCCTGAATGCATTTACGGCCGAATCAAACGCAGATTCTTCTGAAAGGCGGCAACCTTCCTGAAACCAATCCTCTGCGGACCAATCGTTCATATCGCGATCGTCAAGCCGCATTCTGGCTTCCGCCAACGAAAACGAAATCGGCATATCATCGTCGCCATCGTCGTTCGGCAACTCCGGGACGCTGGCTAATGGGTGAGCAATCTGTTGTTCTGTTTCGCTGGGTTCCTGGCAGTGCAGCCCGATCGATGGAGTCGAATCGAAATCCAACAGGCGTTGCCCGGTTCTGGGATTCAGCATTCCATGAGCATCCCGCAGAACCACTTTTTCGTCCTGAACCAGAAGGTTAAGCTGAGCCAAAGATCGATCGGTCCCCACAAGCGTGGAACTCAATTCCGCCAGACTTTTCTCCAGCACCTCGGCCCGCACGCCTTCGTCCAGAAGTTTCGCCAAACGCTGAGCACTCGCAACTTCGCGGTAATCAAAGTACGGCAAGCGACAGACTTTGCGAACGGGACGAATTAAGCCAATTCTGGCCCAACGGCGAATCATCCCAACGGGCACATCCAAAAGACGGCTTAACATGGCCGGAGTGTACGAACGCTGAATTTCATCGCGCCGCTCATTAAGCCCGATCAGATGCAGCCAATCAGATTCGGGGACGATGCGAATTTCTGCGCCTTCCCCAATCAGTTCGGTGGCGTGAATCAGCTTTTGAGATGTCTCGCCGTCTTCTTCCAGCGGCCAGCCTTCTTCACCAATCACCAGCATCGTCACGGCACGCGAAACCGACTGTACCGCACGCCCGCCGTAGGTTTCCACCAATTCAGACGCTTCACGGTGAACCATTGACGCCAGCGTGCCGGTGAAGGCCACACATTCGTTGGCCAGAGGTGGCGAACTTACAAGATTCACGTTCGTCAAATCAGGGAAATCTTTTGCTTCGGGCATACTCGCCAATTTGTTCTCTTCGCTGCCGTCAAACGTTGTCATGGTTAAGAAAACCCCGACACCCCGGATAGGACACGATTCGTCCTGCAAAATAACTGTTTCAGTGCCGCGTTTTCCTGCGAATTCGACACCGTTTTGTTACGAACATACCGTTGAAAATTACTAAACGGTAGCATTCAGGCCTTCTACTGTTATAAGACGCCGGATTCGCAGGAATCCCTCATATATGTTGCGTGAACGGCGTGAACCGAAGACGATTGCCCCGCCCGAACGTTAAACTTTGCGAAACCGGCAAGTACATCGAATCCACGTTGTGCCGACAAGTTCTGGCACTCACTATTTACCCAAATCACCTGATCAACAACGAATCCAATGTCAGCACTCCAATCAAAAGACTCCGCTATTTGGGACGCCCTGTGTGACGAACGAGTTCGCCAAACAGAAGGTCTGGAACTTATCGCTTCAGAAAACTACACCAGCGCTGCCATTATGGAAGCAGCCGGTACTGTGTTGACCAACAAATACGCAGAAGGTTATCCCGGCAAGCGTTATTACGGTGGATGCGAACACGTCGATACAATTGAAGACATCGCTCGCAATCGAGCTTGTGAATTGTTCGGTGCAGAACACGCCAATGTCCAGCCACACGCGGGCTCTCAAGCCAATATGGCTGTGTACCTGACAGTCATGAAACCAGGCGACACAGTTCTGGCGATGGACCTTGCTCACGGCGGACACCTGACACACGGCATGCGTCTGAACTTCAGCGGCATGCTGTACAACACGGTACACTATGGAGTTCGAGAAAGCGACAACAGAATCGACTTCGATCAGGTTGCCGCGCTGGCCAAAGAACACAAGCCCAAAATGATCATCGCTGGTGCCAGCGCTTATCCACGCGAAATCGACCACGCCAAATTTGCAGACATCGCTAAAGAAAACGGTGCGGTTCTGATGGTCGATATGGCTCACTATGCCGGACTTGTCGCAGGCGGTATCCACAACAGCCCCGTTCCAGTCGCCGACTTCGTAACCACCACAACTCACAAGACACTGCGTGGCCCTCGATCCGGTCTGATCATGTGCCGCAAAGAACACGCAAAAGATATCGACCGCAGTGTCTTCCCAGGCATGCAGGGTGGCCCTTTGATGCACATCGTCGCCGCCAAGGCGGTCTGCTTTGGCGAAGCATTGAAGCCCGATTTCAAGGTCTACGCTCAGCAGGTCGTTGACAACGCGAAAACGCTGTCAGAAGTTCTGTTGGCCGGTGGATTGCGATTAGCTTCCGGAGGCACAGACAATCATCTGATGCTGTGCGACGTCACCGCCATTGACCTGTCGGGAAGCGTTGCTGAAATAGCGTTGGACAAAGCCGGAATCACCGTCAACAAAAACATGATTCCATTCGACAAACGCAAGCCAATGGACCCCAGCGGTATCCGCATCGGAACTGCAGCATTGACAACTCGCGGTATGAAGACCGACGAAATGAAAAAAGTTGGCGGCTGGATTCTGGACGTGCTGAAGCACACGGACAGCGATTCGGAACTGACTCGAATTCGCCACGAAATTGCCGAGTTCGCGAAGAACTATCCCGTGCCAGGCATTGAGTAAGAATTGCTGGCGGTGAGACAAGTTACGCCAAAACTTTGGATCGGAAACACGATGGACGCTCGCAATCGTGCGAGCGTTCTGGCGTTTAGTATCGAAGCAGTTGTTGACCTGGCCATTGAAGAACTGCCGAGCCCAATCTCGCGTGAACTTCTCTACTTCCGAATTCCGTTGATCGATGGCTGCGGAAACTCTCAGGCCCACCTGAAACTGGCGATCGATACAATTCGGCACCTCATTGCCTCGGAAACTCCAACTTTGATTGCCTGCAGCGCCGGGCTAAGTCGTAGTCCTTTGCTAACCGCCGCGGCCATCGCCGGAATTCGCCATTGTTCGCTGAATGAGGCTTTGAAAGCCGCCGTCGCCGATGCTCCCAGCGACGTGTCCACCGCGTTATTGATGGAGATTCGTCGGCTGATCGACGAACCTGCTTAAAGCCCGCGTGTCTTAAGATTTCCAATATCGAAGCCCCGTAGAATCGGCCTTTCCGCCATCTGCTCGCCAGAATGCGCGTCCTGCCAGCTAAAATCCGGAGGGCATTACAAACAGGAAACCGGCACCATGACCAATTCAAGCTTCAACAGCGTCGCCTTCATTCTGTCACCTGGAACGCAAGTCGTTATTCTGGTAGACATCCAGGACAGTGCATCAGGCTGCACGTTGCCGAACGGTTCTGTTGGTGTCGTGACGGTTGCTCCAGAAAACCAAACAGGCTTCTATCGGGTTCGCTTTCAATCCGGAGTGGAAGCTTCTGTTCTGCATGCACAGATGGTGATGCTGGCTCGGTTTAAGAACGGCGAAATTGGTCATGCCAATTTCGCAGATCGTAGCCAACTGTTTCAACGAGTAATCTATCGCTGCGTGATTGGTTCTCGCGCATACGGTCTTGACGACGCAGCATCCGATGTTGATTACCGAGGCACCTATCTGCCAACTGCAGAACAACACTGGTCGCTGCATGGCGTGCCCGGACAGATCGAATGCGACGAAACTCAGGAAGCCTACTGGGAACTTCAAAAGTTCGTTGTACTTGCACTAAAAGCAAACCCAAACGCACTGGAGTGCCTTTACACGCCATTAGTGGAAGTCGCCACACCTCTGGCCAACGAACTGCTCGCCATGCGATCATGCTTTCTATCTCGCATGCTTTATCAAACATTCAACGGCTACGCGGCGTCGCAGTTTAAGAAGATGCAAGGCGACATTCGAAACCAGGGCACTGTCAAATGGAAGCATGTGATGCATCTGTTACGAGTACTGATTTCCGGCATTCATGCCTTGAAGCACGGCGAAGTTTCGGTGCAGGTGCTTGAACACAAAGACCGACTGCTGGCCATCAAACGTGGCGAAGTCCCCTGGGAACAAACGGAGCAGTGGAGAAATTCTTTGCATGCCGAGTTTGAAGATGCATTTCAGAAAACGTCGCTGCCAGAAAAACCTGACTACGAAGCCGCCAACACCTTTCTGGTGAAAGCTCGCCGCGCGGCAACTTTGGAATCGTTACCATGAACATTGATCCGCTGATCCTGAAGCAAGTTGATGAATATGATCACCCGCTGATATTTGCGTCACTAAGCGGTGCGCATCTGTATGGCTTTCCTTCGCCCGATTCGGACTTCGACATTCGCGGAACGCATGTGCTGCCTTTGTCGAATATCGTGGGGATGAACATTGGCCCGGAAACGATCGACCGAACAGACATCATTGGTGGGCTGGAAATCGACGTCGTGACCCATGACTTTGGAATGTTCTGTCACCTTCTGCTGAAGAAAAACGGAAACATCCTGGAGCAGATCTATTCGCCTCATGTTCTGCAGACATCTGCGGAACATGACGAATTGCGGACAATCGCAAAGTCATGCATCACTCGGCACCACGTCCATCACTACGCTGGCTTCGCAGATTCGCAATGGCGACAGATTTCCAAACAGCCTCAGGTCAAACCCAAGACACTGTTGTACCTGTATCGAGTTCTGTTGACTGGAATTCACATGATGAAAACCGGCCACGTTGAAGCAAACCTCTTGGTACTGAACGAAAACGCCAAACTGCCATACATCAACGAACTGGTGGAACAGAAAATTGCCGGCCCGGAAAAAGGAACAATTGAAGCAGCAAATATGGAGTTCCATGCCTCCGAATATGCTCGCCTTAGCAATGCACTGAAACAAGCTTCAGCAGACAGCCAACTTCCAGAACACCCAACCGGATCAGCTGCGATCAACGATTTGCTGGTGCGAGTACGCCTAACAAGGGCTTCGCCCAACGCCGTGAAGGGATTTTTGAGCGGGAAAACATTGAGATAAAGCGAAAGATCGCGGGCTGGAGTTTGGATGCGGTTAAGTCACGAAGTGACGGTAGGTGATAGCCACGGGCGCGAGCCCGTGGAACAGCATTCGACAGTCGTTTTCAGTCCTGAAGGGACGACAGGCAACAACGCGAAATGATACGCCTACCGTCCCCTTGGGACTTTCCGTCTGACTTTTTGCAAACCATGGGCTCGCGAGGCTGTCGATTTAGTCGGGAACAAGCCCCAGTCGGATTAGCCGCAGGGCGTTAGCCCCGATTTTTCAGCATGCTAAACCGGGGCTAACGCCCAATGTCACTCACTTTGTTATATCGGGAGTTGGAATTTGGGAATCGTCG
>CALFSX010000234.1 GCA_937916515.1 uncultured Planctomycetaceae bacterium
GCGAACTCATAATTCGTTGGTTGGGGGTTCAAGTCCCTCTGGCCCTATTTAGACCGCTGGAACGGGGCGGAAGAGAGAGACACGCTGGAATTAACAGCGTGTTCGGAATGCATCAGACTGCTGATTCCTACATCTTCCGCTCCCGTCTGCATCAGACATGCATCAGTGACGAACTCGGAGCCTGCATCACTGCTTCCAGTGTGACCGTGAAATAGCGAGCTGCCGGGCACGATTGCTGAGTGAAGGCATCACGTTGTTCTTTCTGTCAATGATTCGCCGACGGTCGATCCGTGGGGCTGCAGCTGGTCGTTTCTCTTTGTTTCCGGCCCCGGAAATAATGTCAGCAGAGCCGGCAGAAACAGAAGGTCTGCCGGCAGAGCAGCCAAAAGCGTTATGCATGCTATCGCTGCAAAACTAACGTGAGTTGGAAGTTGGCTGGTCAGAACGGTTCCCAGGCCGGCCGTCATCACAACCGTCGTCAGCATCAGCGCGCTGCCAACTGTGATGAATGCATTCTGATTGGCGACGAATGCAGTGTGTCCGCACTGTCGTTCTTTTCTAAAGTGATGCAGGTAGTGAATCGTGTCATCCACTGCGATCCCAAGGCAGATGGCGAAAGAACATGTGCCGGCGATGTTCAATGTTCCTCCCGTTAGATATTGCACAGCTCCAGAAACCGCCAGAGGCATGACGTTGGGGATAATTGAAATTAATCCAATCTGCCATGAACGAAAACTGACCGCCAGCACGACGAAGATAATGACAGCAGCCATCGCCAGGCTTTGCATCATTTCGACGATCATCTGGCTGACGATTTTTCCTTCCAGAATCACGTCGCTTAGAATGGTTACTTCGAATCCAGGGTTTGATGATTCGATGTGGACCAGTTCGGATTTGAGTTGGTTGATCACAGGGTTTAAAGTTGCGAAACCCAGATCCTGCATCCGTGAAACAACAACGGTTGACTGGATGCTCGGACGATAGAACTGTTCTTTGAGAGAATCCGGTAGTCGATTGGCAAAGATCAGTTTTTGGTGACGATCGGCCGCCTTGATTACCGTCAGGGCGGTACGAATCGACATCGGTCGTCCCAGAAGCGACTGTGCCGAAATCAGGTCTTCACATTGGCGAACGACAGACCAAATTTCGCTTTGTGAAGCTTTGTCGGGCCAGCGGATCATGACTTTCAGGCTGCGAATCCCGCCGACATTTTCGTCGCAGTGATGCATCGCCTGCCACTCTTCCGATTGATGTGGAATACGATCGCTGACGCGTTCATCTGGAATCAATCGCGTGCAGGTGATCAGGCATCCCACGGTAATCAGCACGCCGCAGATCATCACCATTCGAGCATTTCGGGAAGAAAATCCGATCACTGCCACAAGACGATTCATCAATCGCGCCAATGGTTCCGGATGTTCTTCGATGTGCATTCGACGACCAGGCCACGAAACGGCCAGCAACGGACTAACCAGTACAACGGCCAGAAACGTGACAATGACGCCAATCGCCGACCCTCGACCGAATCCGGCGATCATGTCGGACTGCGAAAGCATTAGCGACCCGAAGCCGATTGCCGTGGTAAGTGAAGTCAACAGACAGGCGGGACCTGTCTGCGTGAGTGCACTGTGGGCTGCGTCAAAGACGCTGGCTCCGGCAACTCGCAATTGCTTGAGTCTCAACACATAGTGCACGCCATCGGTGAATCCGATCATGAGAATCATCACAGGAAGGATAATCTTTGCCAGTTCGTTTTCCGATTGCCCAATCAGCTTCAGCCAACCCAGGCTCCAGATCACACCGACGCCCGGACCGCTGCACGCGATAACAATGGCAATCGGTCGGCGGAAAATCAGCATCTGTAATACGCCCACAAGCAGATAGGCCAACAGTTGGATGCGGAGATGGTCACCAGCCAAAGCTCTGTCGTGGAGATCGTAGAGTGCGAGGGTTCCGGTGATTCGCACTCGAATGTCCGTGGCCTGCAGGCTTTGTTTGGCGACGGTTCGTATGTCGCTGACCACTTTTTTCTGGCGGACATCGATCAACATCAACACAGTTCGACCGTCCGGCGAAATCAGGTTTTCTGCAGCCAAAGGGTGTTTCAACAGAGCCTGTCGCGCGGCCGCCAGTTCCTGTTCTGAAGTTTCGTTGGTTACTTCAGGTAGTAGAAGCCGCCCGTTTCCACGCAGGTTGATTGCCGGGATATCTCCCATCCATGTTAAGTGTTGCACAGCGTCCATTTTGCGAAGTGCGGCAGCCGTTGTTTGCAGCGCGGAGATGCGATCTTTCTGAAAAAAGTTGTCGCTTTCCAGCACAAGCACAACTGGTATGTTGGACTTAAACTGACGTTCTGTGGCTCGCAGTTCTTCAATGACCTCCGCCGAAACCCACCCGGCTGGCAGTGGTTCGGCGATTCGATAGCCGACAAATCCACACAGTGGCGGGATACTGAGCACGATGACCAGCAGCCATCCCGCCGCGCGGTGCCTTAAGAAAATGTTTGTGAAGAAATTCATTTGTCACACGAACGTCGCACGTTTCTTCTGGTAATTACGTGTTAAGGACTGCGCCTGAAATGGGCCTAAAATCTGCTATGGTTTGCATTGGCCCGACGGTGGAAGCCATGCAGATTTGCCGAAACACAGACTCGCGCCGCTCACCTACTGCATCGCCTGGTTTGTGCTGACTGCCGCGGACGACTGTGAAGGCAAATGGCTTAGATCATCGGTGCAGCCAGCGTTCACCCCGACTCCGGGATTCCGGATGATTGTGATCACGGTGTCAGCAAATGCCGCGAAGAACGAAGGAAAAACTCGGTAGTTCTGTTCTGGAAAAGTCTCGGAGATTTCCGCCATTCGTTGTTTGAGCGATGAGTGCTTAAGTTTTGGATAGCGATGATGCACACCATGCACAGGCAGGTCGAAATTGAAGAACGACAGTCCCTTCGTGATGAAGTTTCGCCCAACAATTGTTCGAGTCCCATGCAATGGGTCAAAGCTGCTTGTGCCAACATGATCCATCATCTTGCGAAAGCCGTTTGCTATCGTCGCCAACAGCGGGGGCAAAGCGAAAATGATGTGTTCAGGTTTGAACAGAAACCAGCTCGTTTGATGAGCCCAGATGCATCCACCGATGATTCCCAGCCAGAATATGGCGATCGCCCAATACTCCAACTTCATTGTTCGACGAACCCGGGGAGCCACTGGAGAGTCTTTCGCGAAGCAGATTCGTCCCCAGATAATCGGCGTCGCTATGACTGCGAACAAGATATCAAACCACACAAAGATGCGGCGAAACCGCAACGAGGACTTGGGGTCGCCGTATGGCCACATCTCCCAGTCCAGAGGCGTATTCAGGTAGGCGTGGTGCCGCATATGAATTTCCCTGTACACAGTGTAAGGAATTCCCAGTAGCGTTCCGATGCTGCGCGCAATGATCTTTTCCAAAGTTGGATTTAGATTCAGATTCCCGTGGACGACTTCATGTGAAAACCCTCCAATGCAGAACCAGGCGTACGAAAGCAGAGGAATCCAGATCAGTGACGCAACGATGTTTGTCGGGCTGTAATTCGCCATCCACCAGATCTGTCCGGCACAGGCGATGATGGGAAATGCGACAAGTCGTGGAAGTAGTTTGAGTGACATTGCACTGATCGTTCGAGAAGACTGAATTGTTGGTGATTATTGTTGAACTTCAAAACTGCTAAGTCGCAAGCTCGCACTAATCCGGCTTGTGAACCAGTGAGGCAGTCGAAGGAGCGGAAAGTTTTGGCGGTAGGTTTCTGATCTCTGCGGTGGATAACTCAACATCACGTTCAACCGTTTGATTGGTGTTGGTTGCTGCCAGTTCTGTAAGACCGTCAGCCACAGTCTGCAGTAATTCGTGAGCATCGGCTGATGAAAACAGGCGAGTGTTTCGGTTTAGGTGCATAATCAATTCTCCTCCGTAAGTACCGAACGCCATTGTGATGTTGGTGTTTTCACGAGTCGGTGCGACACCGTCGATACGCTGGATGACGATGTTGCCAGCGACAGCGCGGCCGTGCCTGAGAGGAAAGCGATTCTGGAAGATTCGGCGAACTTCCCCAACGTTGGTCATCACGGCTGAAGCGAAATTTTTCTGAGCAAGTTGCGAAAGTCGAAACAGTCCGGGAATCCAGCGAGACAACGCGAAACCGTGAAGCATGGCGGCTGCTTCGTTGCGGTTGAGCATCTGGTAAGACTTTTCGTGAATCGCTTTCAGCAATGATTCGGACGACAGAATCTCACCACGACGGAAACTATGAAAAACATAGCTGACGATATTCGCTGCAGAAATTCTGTCGTGGTTGGGATTTCTCATGCTTACCGGCATCAAAATACGAAACAGATCACTATTTTTTGCTGCGGGATCTGATGATGACCACCGAGCTATTTGCTGCAGGAAAACCATCATGCACAAGTCGTTTGTGGTGACACCCTTTGATTGAGCCACCTTCCGCAAACGTTTCAGGACCGTCCGGGAAAGCACTCTGGTGGTCATGATATCGTTGACTTGTTGCTTTCCTGCAACTGCTGGCGATGCCGTTGGTTTTCCAAGAAGGGCGTAGCTTTTTCGAAGAAACAGTCGGCCGGCTTCCATCAGCGTATGGCAAATCGGCGCGCGTCGTTCGTGGCTGTTTCCCGGCATCTTTGTCGTGCTGCGGGCGAGCAGCAATTGCGGGTTGGGGCATCGAACGATGGGACGTTCGTCAGCACTCACTGCCGTAAGATTACCGTAGCGTGCAAACAGGTCACCAATGAATCTGATCGCTCCAATACCATCAACACAAGCATGGTGAAGGTACGTTATCAGCACTCCACGATCAGAACACAAACGCAGACAAAACTCGACACCGGCTTCATTGCGGAGATCAATTTTTCGCAACGGACAGTGTAGCGGTGGATGATCGCTGTCGTAGCTGACAATCTCCAGTCTTGGTTCCTGATTCTCCAGCAGTCTCCATTTGGTACACCACCCCGAATCATCAACAACGGCGCGAAGCAAGGGGTTTTCGAGAAGCGTGTCGGTGAGCGCCTGACGGAAAGCGGATTGGTCAAGACATCCTTCGAAGGGAGTTCGAAGGACAATGACCATTGGGTGTTCCGCCGAGTCGTCTCGAAATGCGTAATTCTCGAAATTCGACAACATCAGCGGGAACGCGTTGTCTGTTGAATTCATGTGTTTCCCGCAACAACAGAGTTCGCGACGAGGTCGCCCTGGGTAATGAGTATTGCTAACAAGTAGGTTTCGGGGGGGGCAATGAGGCACTAAACCCCCTGTAAGACTAGACGACTGGATAAGGGAATCGCCATGATCAAAAGTCAGAAACGCGCAACTGAGGAAAAATGTGCTGTGAGATATGCATTCTGTGGCGAAACGTTCTCTCTTGCGTGCCAATGGGCGTGGCATCTGTGATCAGATGTGACCGTTTGTCTTCCCGGGTTCTGGCACCTGTGCTGAGTCATCGCTGGTTGCCGCCATCAGGTTTTCCTGATGAGCCGTTTGCTTCAGAGTGTTTGCAAACGCGTTGAGAAGTTCCGTCGCCTCCTGTTGACTAAATCGTTTTGGGCAGCACCGCATGCTGATGGACAGGCAACCATTCAGCATCATTGTGGAGACGGCGGCGGCAGTACCCTGTCGAATGGGTGCGATACCACAGATGTGTTCAACCAACAGGTTTCCCATTTGGATGTCGCTGCCACGACGGGGCAATCGGCTTCTGATCGTATTCAGTAGATTGCCCATATGAGACAGAACCGTGGTGCTCATGCAACGCCCCTGCGTTCTCCACATGATGAATCGCAACATGCCTGGAATTTTGTTCATCGCTTCAATCGCCTGAACAAACAGCCAACCAGCCTGATGTTTGTGGACAAGCTGCATCTCGTCGCGAATGCTGCACAACAATTCCAGGCGTTTAGTCGCAAGTGACGTGGGGCGAGCCATGAAGGCGTAACTTACAACATTGCACGCCGGCAATTCCATGTCTGAGGGCCCCCGCAAACTGGTTGGCACAAGCACACAGATTGTCGGTTGCTTCCAGCTGAACGGCTTTCGTTCGCGCTGTCCGTGTTGTGTATTCCACGCCTGAGAAGTCACCATCAATTCACTGACCAGCAGGTCATTGAGCGAGGCACTGTGACGTTTGGCGGCGTCTCTCAAGCCACGTGTTTCCTGACGATTCAGCTGCATCGTCATAAGGCCGAGCCCCTGCTGCTGGTCGCTGCTGTTAAACGGCCTTGTGAGCAGCGGAACTTTTTCCTGCTGCAGATAGCGAGCGGTGTATTTCAGAAGAACCCGAGTCCGACGAATAATGGATCCTCTGATGTCGGCAATGCGTCGTCCTTCGCGGCTGTTTCTATGTTTCAATAACTCAAGGTCAACGGGGCGTAACTCCGGCAGACTTTCGTTGTGTCCATTCTGAGTTGCAAAGTGGCGGGCGTAAGCAACGGCGATGTCTTCCAGAAATCCGGCAGCGCCGATTCCGTCGCAGCACGCGTGATGAAACTGCAGCGTGATCGTGGCGAGGTCTTCGGTCTGCTCGCCCCAGGCCCGCAGTCCGACGGTTTTTCGCAAATCGATAGGTTTTCGCCACGGTTCTTCTGCAGACCATTTGGCGTGATTCCAGTCGGTGTCCGGAATTTCTTCGCCCGCCCAGACCCAGCAGTCCTTTCCGCTGTGGACTTCGACTCGGGAACACAGCAGAGGATGACGACTTAACGCGGTATCGACCGCCAGTTTCATTATAGCCTGGTCAACGACTCCGCGCAGCCGAACCTGAAGGTAGAACAACATCGGAAATTCGGTTGACTCATCCACCAGCATGAATTGTTCAAACGCCGTGAGTGGCAAAGGGAACAAAGATTTCGGGGCGACTGGTGCCATGAGAAACGAATATTTGCATGCAGGGCCGAGCGAACGTCGTGTGTCTGTCTTATGTGATAAGGCCGTTTGGGGGTAAGTGCAAGACGTTTTCTGAAACTCAAATGATGGTCAGTGTTGCAAAAATGTAACTTCCGCTCTGACTGCTTGAAAAGGCGATGAAGAACAAGCAAAGATGTCCAATGGAAAGGCCGAGTTGCCGTACATGTGCCACAACAGACTGTAGTTGGATCTGGATGCTTGAGCGTTAAGCAGCAGCTTGCCGTTTGTGGTGGACGAATGAGGCTTGTGGGTACCGGTTCACAGCACTCTATTCGCTATCTCAGCGTTCAGAAGTCAGCAAACTTTGCTGCAATTCGTGGGAGATCCGGCTTGCCGGTTGGCTCAAATTGGCTGGGATCGGTCGCAGTCATGTGGTTCGATGGCAAACTGGACAGCGATGTGCGATTGTAAGGCAGCACGTCGTTGATCCGTCCGTTGCCTGTTGGGGATCAAGTGCACGATTTGATCTTTGTCACAGCCGCCAATCAACATGGAACCGCCTTCAATGGATGATCTACAGCCGCCGCCAGCAACCCGGAAAGGGCTTGTTGTTCGCGTGATCGTCGGCGCGGCGGTGGTTGCCGTGGTGACGCTGCTGTTTTTTCAGTATCGCGAGTCGCTGACGCTAACGCGACTTGCTGAAAACGAAGCGGTGATTCGCGACTACAAGTCTGAACATCCGTGGCTGGCGTATGGTGTTGCGATGTTGGCTTACGTGGTTGTGGCTGGATTGTCGCTGCCGGGAGCCGTTCCGCTAACTCTGGTAATCGCGTGGATCTTTGGATTTGCGCGAGGTCTGTTGGTTGTTAGCTTTGGTTCAACGGCCGGAGCGACAGTTGCCTTTCTGCTAAGCCGTTACCTGCTGCGGCAATCCATACAGACTCGGTTTGCCGATCGACTTGTGGCGGTGAATGAATCGTTGAAGACAGAAGGTCCGTTCTATCTGTTTACACTACGACTGATTCCGGCGATTCCATTCTTCGTGATTAACGTTGTTATGGGACTCACAGGAATTCCGGTGTCCACGTTTTGGTGGGTGAGCCAACTGGGCATGCTGCCGGGAACTGCCGTGTATGTTTACGCGGGCTCCCGGTTTCCAGATCTAAACACGCTGGCGAAAACCGGAGCTTCGGGAATTCTGAGTCCTTCGCTGATCGTTGCGTTCGTTGCTCTGGGGTTGTTTCCTGTGGTGGTCAGGAAAATCATGTCATTGCGGAAGGCGTGATTTTCGTGACACCTGGGAAATTGAATGCTTCGCCTGTTTACCAGTTTACCAATCAATGGCTTAGATCAGCACCAGCGAATCAGTTGCCCAGTTCTTTGACGATTGTGGCACACAGAAAATCGGCCGAACCAACCGTACCGGTCATAGTCGCCTTGGGGAACATAAGTTTAGGCACCGCACCGCGACCTACCTGCTTGTACAGTTCTACGTGTTTCTGAATGTAGCTTGAGGCATGCGGCAATGCCAATTCTGCGCTAAGAGCCTGCTTGCCGACCAACGCTTCTGCATGAGCACGAGCGGCGGCACACGTGCGTTCTCGTTCAAACATCCAGTCGTGGAATTCTTTGAACTTCGACTGATCAACTCGCCAAACTGCCACGGCCAGCTTTGCCAATTCGCATGCTCCATGGTGTCCGCCGCCACTGGCTGCATCGTTGCAGCTGCGTTCAAGAGGAACTGGAAGTGCAATGACGGCAAGGTCATTTCCGAATCGGTCAAACGCTCCATCGATGGCATGATGAGTATTTCGACAATGTACGCAGGTGTAGTCAAACATTTCTACAAACACATATTTAGCGTCGGGGTTGCCCAGCAGGGGCCAGTGCCGTGTGTTCAGGCTGAATCGGTCGCGATCGACAGTCACCAATCGAGCGGGAACGGGAACCGGCACAGCTGTGGCAGCTGGCTGCTGGTCGGAAGAAGCCGGTTCATCCTTAGCTGAACTGGAATCTTTTTCATCGTCGTTTGTTCCGCTCTGTTGATCTGGACCAGGCAGGCTGAAAAAATTGGCAGCCATGCGTGTTGACGATGGAGAGAAGAAAATGTACGCCGCAGTAACGGCGGTTGCTTTCATATTGCCCGCAATTCCGGGAGTCTGATCGATCATCGCAGACACGGAATCTTTTGTGGCACTGTCAGTGGATGATTCAATTTTTGCGGCGTCCTTTTCGTTGGGACGTTCGACCGCCTTCACTGGAATTTCGCTGGATCGCTGAATTGGTGCGTCTGTTCCTGAAGCTGGATCAAACACGCTGGAAGATTCCAGCAGCGGAGTGAATTCAACAGTGGACGACGATCCCGCAGGCGGTGCAAACTCAACGGTTGCTGAAGTCGCAACTGGTGGAGCGAATTCCGTCGGCGGTGCGAAAGCAACGGGAGGCCCGAATTCCACGGGAGCTCCAAATTCAACAGGAGCACCAAAGACTGCTGGTTCCGTTGACGTGAGTTCGCCTTCTGTTGGTTCGTCAAAGCGAACGATCTGCAGGTTCGAGGGTTCTTCGGATGTAACCTGAGCTGAAATTAAAACGGCAAGTCCGGCCACACTAATCATGGCCAGCGTCGCCATTCTTTTCATTCCCAAAGGACGCTTCCAAAGCATCAGCACCGCCAGCAGCAGGCCACAAGAATGAGCTACCAGGCAATACGCGCACAGGTGCTTCAACACAAACACCTGCAATCCGATAAACCACAAAGCCGCCAAAGCTGCGGATGAAACACCAATGGTCAAACCTGTCCAACTGGCCTTTATCAGTTTTTCAGGAGACGACGGGCGGAAGAAGGCCAGTAAAGCCAGTAAGCTTGCGTACAGTCCAGCGGCAGGGACGCTGACGGGCAGTCCAAATATTTTGGAATATTTACTGTGCAAAACGTGTCCACAGTCGAATACTTCACCGCCGCCACAGCCGTAAACTTCCTTCATGTTGAAGGCCGTCCACGCAAGGTACACACTGATTGCCAGAGCGACCGTGCACAAAGTGCAAATCGTCCAAAACAGTGTCCGGGATGGCAGAAGGGAATTCATTGAAGTTTTCTGGCTAGATGAAGTTACCACGCTTCAGGTCTCCGAGTGGCATAACTGGAGAAGACGTTCAAAGTGCGGACCGCGTTGAATGCATGGATAACATGCAGATCAAGTGAGATTCCAAGTTCAACTTACCAGCTATTTTCTCCATAAAGCCCGCATAAAATTCTAGGCCGCTCGAATTCTTAGTGGAATGCCAATTCGAACAGTTAACTCTTACCTGGGCCAATCAATCGGATTCGACAGATAGTTCCTGATAATCGTTCATTTTTAACACCGATAACCAGCACCCTGGGTATGAACTTCTGTTGCCACTGCAACTGCGTCGCATTAGTTCCGTGTGTGATCTTAAACCAAATGTCCTTTCCGGCTGCACAACGCTGGCTGGTAACAGAAAAACTCTATGGCCAACCAGCCGCAAATTGCCGAAGGCTTTGAAATCTTAGAAAGCTGCAACGCTTGTATGCGATCAGACGAAACGCGAAAACACGCAAGCCAACGTTTCTGAGCAACACGTTGCGAACTTCGGAACCGCCTTCCTGCTGCTGTGAATATTTCAATCGCCACGGAAACTTTGATCAATGACCGTTTCAAAAAATGAAGAACTGTTTGACGTTGTTGACGAACAAAATCAGTTGATCGGTGTAAGGCCTCGTTCTGAGGTTCATCGTTTAAACTTGCGGCACAGGGCGGCTCATATCTTTCTGTTCCGGTCCGACGGCAGCATGCTGATTCATTTAAGAACCGCAACGAAAGAAGAGTTTCCATCTGTGTGGACTTCGTCAGCGTCCGGACACGTTAGTTCCGGGGAAGGCTATGCGGAATCCGCTGAGCGAGAGCTTCAGGAAGAACTTGGCATTTCTGCCAGGTTGACGTTCGTGGCCAAATTTGACGCGTGCCCAGAGACTTCCAACGAATTTACCGAACTGTTTGTGGCTCACTCCGATGACTCGCTGGAGGTTGATCCGAACGAAATTGCTGACATCGCCTGGCTGCACCCGGACCAGATCGCCAGCAAGCTGGAAGTCGAGCCAAACACATTTTCTCCCGCGTTTCGAGTTCTGTTTTGCCGTTACCGCGAACTGGGAATGCCTGGTTCATAAAACGGCTGCTCATTAGGCAATCGAATTAGGTACCGTCATGGCTGCCGCGTGCCGTGGGGAATGACATTTTTGGCGAGGGCGAAGCAGGGCAGGACGCTGGGCCTGTGCTGAGCCGGAACTTCGTTGAGTTGAGCGGGCCAAAAACGCGAAAAAACCTGACGATGATTCCCGGGGATTCACGTTTTAAAATCCATGGGACCGGTTTGCGCGCTGACCTTGGCGTGGCATTGTTGCCGTGAAGAACGTGAATTCGGTTGGTTTTCTGACCACAAATTCTTCATTTGAACTGCGATGTGCGTTTGATACAGCTTACACTACGGGTGTCTTAGCTGGTAAACTGCGGAATGCGATCAAGCGGCGATCAAGCGGCGAGCATGCCTGATAGACATTTTGGATTTCATATTCATTGCGGCCAGGCCGCGTCAATAATGTGCAAGGATCACAAATAATGCCAGGTCGAACTATTGGTCAAACGGTACGGAAACAACGTGGATTCACTTTGATCGAGCTGCTGGTCGTTATTGCGATTATCGCCATTCTGATCTCGTTGCTGTTGCCAGCCGTTCAACAGGCTCGGGAAGCGGCTCGACGAACTCAATGCAAAAACAGCCTGAAGCAACTGGGCCTGGCGGCTCATAATTATCACGATTCTCACAAGGGATTTCCTCCCGGATGGGTGGATCAAACCAACGGAAGTTCTGCCAACTGGGGCTGGAGTAGTTACCTGTTGCCGATGATTGATCAAGGCAACATGTACAGCCAGATTTCCGTCGGAACTTTCAGCCTGGGAGAATCTCTGGACGACATTGCCAAGCGACGCCAGATGACTACGCCACTGCCGATGTTTCGTTGCCCATCAGATACCGCTCCCGAAATCAACACGCGACATAAGTTACTGGCAGCCTCCGGTACTCAATACGAAGTTGCCACTTCCAACTTTGTGGCCGCAAACGGTGGAGGCGACTGGGGAATGGATGATTTGCTGACCGGTTCCTTTGGACGCAATAGTCACGTCATGATTCGCGACTACACAGACGGAACCAGCAATACCATTATGGTGGGCGAACGAGCCTGGGAACTTCCCAAAGGCCCGGGTGGTGGAGTCGACCAATGTAAGGCCGCGACAATCTATGGTGTCAGCGCGGCCAATGGACTGGGGCAGCAGCGAACAACTTTAGCCAAGGGATTGTTCGGAATTAACCAAACGGGAACCGACACAACAACAGCTCCCAACGTTGAAATCTGCTCACGGTCGTTTTCAAGTCGCCATGCAGGTGGAGCTCAATTTCTGCTGGCCGATGGCTCAGTGCGTTTCGTCAGCGAAAACATTCAACGCGACCAAAACGGAACGAACGGAAACTTCGTGTTTCAGAATCTGCTTAACCGAGCTGATGGAAACACAATCGGCAACTTCTAACAGCTGCGTCTGAAGCGAGTTGGCGTACACCGTTGGAAGTCGAATTGTCGCTGCTACCGGATTCGGAATGATACTCGACAACTGTTGGCCTTGGCATCGGTTCGCCGCTGGCTGAGGAGTTGCCCAGCGGCAGCCGGGTTGGCTTCTGAGCGAAGGGGTGCATTCATCGATGGTTGTGAATCTGAGAAGGGTGGCCGTGGTTGGAGCGAGGTACGCGCGAAACCACGGGGTTTCCTTCGCTTTTCTCAGTCCAACCCCGGCCACCCATCGTCAATAATCTCAATTCGGCCACAATCCGTGACTGCCTCCCCAGCGGCACTTGCGTTATTCAATCCGGCAATTTAATCACGTGACACTTCGCTTCGTCCTGAATCTTTTAACCGCTGTCATTCGGCTTGTTACGGGAATCGCGGCCGGACTGTCAATCCTGTTCGTTCCTGTTTGGATTATGGGTGTTCCCGGCATTGAAACCGAATACGCCCGTGGCTGTTGAATGGCGTTTTCCTCGCTACTGTGCTTCCCTGTTGCTTATGTGCTGACATCATGCACTTCGCAAGACATAAAGAAGAAGTTCGACGCTAAGGAAGCTGCGATGTTGGACATCTTCATATTGAGTTTTGCAGTGATTGTCTTCGGACTGGCACTCTATCGCCTATCCGAAGCCTATAAGGTCTTGAGTTGGTACTGAAGATCGTCCCGTTGCATTTGCCTCTTGCAGCGGCAGGGAGAATTGTGGATGCCGTGCCGGAATGCGCTGGGCATGAAACCAGTGCCCAGTGGGTCCTTTACAGCAGGAGGCGACAGGGCCATCCACTTCATCGTGGCAATTTGAACGCTGTGTGGCATTTCCGTAAAGCAGGGCGAGCGGGATGGCGAACCTGCTTGTCGGCTTATCCTGCTTCACACATTCAGCACAAACACGCCAGGCTTCGCACACCCTGCATTCAATTTTGGAAGAGTGGATGGCCCGCAGTGGTATACTGACCTCCGTATTCGAGGACACACAAATCGACCGCTGGCATCAACCCTGACAGCGTCTGGGAGTTTTCTATTGACGCCGAAGTATCCGCGGTGGAGAATGTTTTGGATACGGATGTAGCTTTCTGGGAAATCTTAGGCCGCACTTACGGCAAGACACATTTTTGTCGTGCAGTGGTCGTGATCCAGTTGAAGTGTTTGGCGCCCCCAGCTCGTACAACTTCCCGTCAGGGAGGCCGCAAGAGGTGATCCCCAATTGACCTGAACACGCTGGCGTTTGTTACGCTCATGCCGAGTGTGGAATCGCCGGGCGAAAGTTTTGACACAAGAAACTTCCTGCCCGGCCGCTTCAAAGTGGCACTGATACGGTTAGCGCCGCTGCTACAATCCGTCGTCGACTGATTAGACCAGCGTTGGCTATTTGTCTGATGACTCTAGCAACAGAGGAACGAACCGCGAAGACAGCAATTGTTGTTTCTGAGCTTCTGTCGCCACACGAAATTTGCAGGTCAGAAAGTCCAGCACTTCAAGGTGTTTGGTCGTTAGTCACTTGAGTTCACCTCAGGCGACACCGTACGCGTTATCGAATCTGCCACGGTGTATGCAGACCAATTGAGCCCCGGCCCAAGGAAATGATGACAGCTACAATCTTCCCTCCAGGTTTATGTGGGCGTGACCGACGCACGCTGTCGCTTCTTACGGCACAGCGGTGTTTTCGCAGGCCGAATCCGCTGAAATTGCGACATCCATTTGGTACAATCTGCCCCATATGACTTCGTGCCCATCTTGCCACCAGGATCAGACCGAGGCGAGCGCATATTGCTCGGCGTGTGGCGCTGCGCTAAGACCAGAGTTGCTCGCCACTGTTACGCAAGAGAAAAGTTCATCGCCAGTGGCCGGCAGTGATCACAGTTCTGTGTCTGGCAGCTCCCACCACGGACAATTCCTGCCCGGAACCAAGGTCGCCGACCGCTATCGGATCGTTTCTCTGGTAGGCCGGGGAGGTATGGGGGCAGTCTATCGTGCAGACGATCTCAAGCTCGGTCACACCGTGGCTTTGAAGTTCCTCCCGCAGCATGTTGCCAGTGATCCCAAGCGACTGGAGTATTTTCACAGCGAAGTTCGCTTGACGCGACAAATCAGCCATCCAAATGTCTGTCGCGTGTATGACATTGGCGAGTACAACGGTCAGCATTTTCTGTCGATGGAATATATTGACGGCGAAGACCTGCGTGTACTGCTACGGCGGATTGGAAAGCTGCCGCACGCTAAAGGTGTTCAGATTGCCCAGCAACTCTGTGCGGGACTGGCAGCTGCGCATGATCGCGGTGTTCTGCATCGTGACCTCAAGCCGGCAAATATCATGATCGACGGCCGCGGGCACGTCCGGATCACCGACTTCGGGCTGGCACGACTTATCGGCGAGGACGCCCAAGCCGAAATTGCCGGCACGCCCGCCTACATGGCTCCAGAACAATTGATCCGTGGAGAGGCAACCATTCAGAGCGACCTCTTCGCGCTGGGATTGATCCTTTCGGAGGTTTTTACCGGCGAGGCCGTTTTGAAGCCGGGCCCGATCCCCGAGCTGATCCGCGCACACGAGTCGTCACTTCCGCAATCCATCACATTCACCGATGATGTCGATATCACAATTCATCGCGTGATCAGGCGCTGCCTCGAAAGGGAACCTCACGAGCGTCCCGCTTCGGCACGCGCTGTGGCGTTAGGCCTGCCCGGTGGCGATCCAATCGAGGCGGCACTCGCGGCGGGCGAAACACCCTCTCCAGAAATGGTGGCGACTTCTGGCGATACCGGCCAACTTTCGCTGAAATCAGGTAGTATCTGTCTTGCGATCCTTTTGGTCGGGCTGGCCTGTCTGATCCCAATCATGGGGCGATCCTCTGCCACGAAGGGCTTGCACAAACACCCTGCGGTATACACCGAACTGGCGGAAAAATGGCTTAAAGGGCTCGACTTGTATGATTCCGAGGCCTACCGGGATTGGGGGTTTCTCTCCACCGATCATCAAACGCCAAACCGTATGGGGCTACTCAGCATCCATTATCAAAAAAAACAGAGTATTGGGTTTTGGTATCGTCAAAGCCCCCAGAGACTGGTTCCGTTGGCCGATTCCCAGAAAGTGACTGTGGTTCATGCCAATTCGTTGGTGAACCCACCGCCGCTGGTTCCGGGCATGGTCTCCGTGCGGCTGCACAGCGACGGATCACTTCGCGAACTGCTCGTTGTTCCCTCCTCCGATCGCACCCCAGGAAATCAAAGCCCGGAATCTGCTGCTGAGGAGTCGCCGCTGACAAACGAGCTATCGCTGCTGAAGATAGTCGCCCCGAAGATCACCGATCCCCAATTGATCAGGGAGATATTTGACGATAGCGATAATACAGTGGATTGGATTCCGCCTGTCTACGCGGACAAGACCTGGTCCCGAGTTCCAAATCCAAAGTACGAGACGACGATTGCACGCGTTGATGTGGCTGAGCTGGACGGAGAGATTGTGTTTCTTCATGTGGTGGACGAGAGTTCGGCGGTACCGCAAACTTTTTCGCCAATTGAAATTGAAAATCTGAAGCTGGGCCCCTTGGTGACGATCCTCATCACGTTGGCAGCAGTCGTCCTGGGTTGGAGGAACGTCCTCGCTGGTCGCAGTGACCTGAGAGGCGCTCGATGGTTGGCCCTGTTCATGTTTGTTTTTGACTGGATTGAATTAACGCTCGGCTTTGACGCCGGGCTTGCTGATGACAGGACTCTTGTTAGCGATCGCAACTTCGGCCCGCACCTGGCTCTATTACGTCGCATTGGAACCGCTGGCGCGGCGTTTTTGGCCAGACATGCTGGTGGCATGGAGCCGTGGCTTGGCCGGCCGCATTCAGGACCCGAGAATTGGGCGTGACATTCTCTACGGAACGCTGGTCGGGGTCCTCTTTACGTTGTGTGCCTTTGGACTCCTTGGCGTTCCAACGGCCCTCAACCAACAAACACTTTGCGGCACGCGTTATCTGTTCTCGCAATTGGCACGGGGGCTCGGATATTCGTTCGGCTTCTCGCTGCTGATTGCGATGGCGATGGTGATGGCGCGAGCGGTATTCCGTAACAAATGGCTCCCCATCATCACAGCCGCCGCTTTTGTCGTTGCCTGGCATCCCGAACAGCTCTTCGACCCACTTTGGGATTCGTTCAGCTCACTTTGGAGCACGGACCAGGCGCCGGGGACCTCGACTAACGCATTTTACGTGGCCGGCATGGCGAACATTGCGGCTTACTGCGGCTACTATGCAGTGACCGCCGTGCTACTCGCTCGGTGGGGCATCATTGCGGCCGCTTCGTTCATGCTCTGCCATGATTTTTTTCGCAGTTTCCCCTGGAGCGCGGACTTTGCCGGCCCAGATCTCCCCGGGTGCATCTTCGCCATTGCTGGTGTTTTGGTTTGCGCCTTATAAGGGTTCTATGTTTCGGTTGGAGGTCGGGCTGCCTTCGTCTTGCGATAATGCAAGCGTAGTGTGCCGTGCCCATACTCGCGGAAGGCCCGCGATGCCTGTCGCTTTGCCAAACCACAATGAGTTTTGACACGAGTCAGCTCACAAAGCTGGGGCGCCCATGATTGGCCCAGTTGCCGTTTGTGCAAAAAGTACTCAGGGACTTTCCAATTCAAATCACTTCTCCAGCGTTCTTTAAACTATTGGCTTCATCGCAACATGAAGCAGGCATTGTGTGCGCCGTGGTTAGGTGTTGAGACTTGAGTGGGGATTCAGTGCCACCCGGAAGTGCTTTACTCAATCCGGTAGCAGTCGAGGCGGTGAAGGAGGTAACAGCTCCATCCACTCTCATATGGATTGCTGACAGGAATCGCTCGCTGCACAAAGCGATTCCCGCAAGGCACAATACGAACCGCGCCATCCGCCAACAGAGACATGGGCCATCCACCAGGAAAACAACAAATAGGATGTGCTGCCAGCCACGGGGCTTCCGGCAACTTGCAAGAATTAGCGGGGTGATAGTCCGCAGGAAACTGTTTTCCGTGGCTGGAGCGGCTTCCTGATGGCGACCCTGCTTGGCGGATTTCCTGCTTCGCGATGTTAATGCAATCACGCCAGACTCAGGGCAGCGATCAATTCACCACGGCGGAGTGGATAGGCCGCTGATTCCCCGGCGAAAACGGCTCGGATTTGCAACATGCGGCCATGTCGCATCAGCCAGAATTCTGTATTACCATTCTGAGGACGTGACTGTTTCACGAAGCGAATGTGGCAAGAGTGGATTGTTAAAGTACGATACCGTACAACTGCTGCCCAAACTGTTGCGACAGTGTGCGTCAGGGCTAGTGGTCTGGGACAGTTAATTTGCTGGGTAGTGGACGAGGTCACGAGTCCAGGTGAGACGGCAACGAAAAGGGACTCGTAACCTCGTCCACTACAACCAGTCCTCCTTTTTAGCTGTCACAAACCACTAGGTTGAACCAATTCACAATTAGGCCATTCATGCCCAATGACAGATACTTCGCTGAGCCTGCTGCAACGTCTTCGTGACACTCCGGAATCGCAATCCTGGGAGCGGTTGGTGGAATTGTACGCGCCTCTGATTCGGTCATGGCTGATGAAGTATGAAGTTCAGGACACTGACGCGGCTGATCTGATGCAGGAAGTGCTGCTTGCCGTTTCGAAAGATGTGAGAAGGTTCGAGCACGCTGGCCGCCCCGGTGCATTTCGCGCCTGGCTAAAGGAAATTCTGGTCAATCGATTGCGAAACTTCTGGCGGACCAGAGACCGGCGCCCAAAGCTGGCTGATGGGTCAATGATGCTGGAACATCTCAAGGATTTCGAAAATCCGAACAGTGAATTAAGCCAGCTTTGGAACGCAGAACACGACCGATACGTGCTGCGTCAGCTGCTTACGCAGGTTGAACCTCAAGTTACCCCGCAGACATGGACGGCGTTCTGCCGAGTCGCTCTCGAAGGGCAAACGCCACGTGAAGTGGCTTCCGAAATGGGAATTTCTCTGAATGCTGTCGTGATCGCTAAGTCGAGAGTTTTGAATAAGTTACGGCAGGAGGCAAACGGAATTGTCGAGTCTTCTTCGAATTTTCTTGCCGATCGGTGACATGAATTTCGCCTGCCGGTTCTTTCCCAATAGACAAACGTTGCCCGCTTATCGAGGCGCAGTGATTTTCCAAAGGAAAGAGACCAGTGACTAACAAAGCTTCCCATCCCACGAATTCTGAATTGGCAGCTTACGGACTTGGGCAGTTGGATCCGGAAGCAGCGGCCGCTGTCGAAGAGCACATCAATCGATGTGAACCCTGTTGCGAAACGATCGCCGGGTATTCGACTCAGGACACATTCGTTGGGCTTCTGCAGGAAGCAAGGGAGTTGCCGACGCAATCGAGCGGGGCGAAAGGTCAAAGAACGACCGATTCCGACGTTCCCGAAGTTCCGGCACCGCTGGTTGATCATCCTCGCTATGAAGTGTTCGGATTGATCGGCAGAGGCGGCATGGGACATGTGTTCCGAGCCCGCCATCGCATGATGAACCGGACAGTCGCGTTGAAAGTCATCAAGCAGGAATTCGTTCGTAAGCCTGAAGCTGTAGATCGATTTCGGCGAGAAGTTACGGCCGCAGTGCAACTTTCGCACCCAAATATTGTGACGGCTTTTGATGCGGAGCAGGCTGAGGATGTTCACTACCTTGTGATGGAATGCGTCGACGGAATCGATCTTGCTGAATTGGTGAAAGATCGCGGTGCACTTCCCGTTGCAGAAGCGTGTGACTATGTTCGGCAGGCAGCGGTTGGGCTGCAGCATGCTCACGAACGGGGCATGGTCCATCGCGACATCAAACCGCATAACCTGATGGTGACGGATGAAGACACTGTTAAGATTCTCGACTTCGGATTGGCGTCGCTCGCGCCAGTGGCACTGGCGAACGTGGAGACCACGGAATTAAGTGGTGATCTCACGGCCGCCGGCGCCATCATGGGAACGCCCGACTTCATCTCGCCCGAACAGGCCAAAGACGCGCGCAGCGCCGATATTCGTAGCGACATCTACAGCCTGGGAATGACGCTATACTTCCTGCTGTCCGGACGGGTGCCCTTTGGCGAAGGGACGGCTGCCGACAAGCTGAAGCTGCATGGGGAAACGCACCCGGTCAAGCTGAATGAGATTCGCTCGGACGTTCCCGAAGGCGTGCAGAAGATCTTCGACCGCATGACGGCGAAGGATCCGGCCGAACGATTTCAATCGCCACAGGACGTTGCCGACGCGCTGCAGGATTACTTTGGTGCACCTCCCACATCCGCGGCAAACAAACGAATCGGAGAAAGCGGGCGATTTCGCTGGTGGCTGGTCGCCGCTGCGATGCTGATCGGCGTGTTGGGAGTATTCGCCTATCAAAACGAGCACCTTTTTTCATGGCGGGTTTCGAGAGCATCAGATGTTTATGCCCCCATCAGCGAATTGGAAAGTTACATCGCCGCGATGGCCGCTTCGCCTCACGATCCTGTCTTTATGAATGTCTATGAACTCGGAACGGATCAGGTAGCTCTGGGCTTTAAGGCGTCGAGCGACGGCCTGCTCATGGACATCGATGTCTCTTCGTCAGGCGGTAGTCGGTCACGTGGAAATTATGCCAATCGCATGAAGGAGATCGCCGCGACGCTCTCGGTCCCTGTCACGGAGGAGGCGCAGATTGCGCAGGACGGATCCGTTTCAGGCGTGAACTTCGCGTTTCGTCTGACGGGCCAGCCGTCGGCCATCGCGAAAAACGCATATCAGATCGTGACGGAAGGACTGGCACTGAACACCGATGCGAATGGCTTGTTTCAGTGTCGGAATTTTCCCAGCCATGTTGTTTGTAGTGACGACTACTCCGAACGACGTGTTAGCGCCGATGAGTTTGTCGCGGAGTATGAACGCGGAGAACGAGTCTTCCTTGGTGAGATCGAACAGCGATTCTTTTTGATCCCTGAGGAACGAAGATATGAGTCCCCCGTTACCATGAACGATGAAATCTGGTACGCAGATGTTCGTGATCTTCCGATCGGCTTCGCGCGTCAGGTTCGACTTCAGGCAGCCGACGAATGGTACAGGCGGCGACTGGGTGAAGCGTCTCCAAGGCAAGGTGCCTTAAACGCAAAAGATCTGCAGCCGGAACTCAAACTCGAAAGCAAGACGGTCACGGGCGGAACCGGTGGGCTTCCGAAGGTTCACACGTGGCACTTCAAGGGGCGTAACGTCAGCGATTGGACGATCCAGCTATTGCTGGCGGAAAACGGTAAAACCAAAATGATTCAGGAAGTCGACTTTGAAGAACTGCCGAGCGAATTCACCAATCAGATTCGATTGCAGGTGAAGGATCCGGTGGGAGCGGACCATCAGCGTTCGCTGAATGCCGTCCTGCAAGTCGAGTGCCCTTCAGGTTCTCGGTGCAACACGACCAACGAAAACAAAGGTGTGTCCATCAACATTGAAGCACCATTCGGCGCTGAACGTGAGAAGGTCGACCTGAGCCAGGTTGCAGCCAATCAGTCAGAGTTGCTATTCGCTCAGGGCTACTGGAAAGACGATATGAATCACGGTACATCCATGGAGTTGATGACCGAGGCTACGAAAGATGGTACGGCAGTATTTTTGTTTGTGACGCTGGACTGGAAGCCGGCCGGCAATCCTGTCAATTCAAGTTCCGCAGCGACTGCCACGGAACAGCTGCCTTAAAAGGTCTGCGGACAGCATCGTGCGGCGGTGTTTCAGGTTCACGGCAATTTTGTCCTCAAACTGAGGACATACTGAGTGAAGCGGCTGGCGTTCCGAATGGCCAGTGGGACAAGTTCGCCAGAGATCGCTCCGGGGGCGCCGACAGGACCAACGGGGAGCCGTTGTCACTGTTGCGTTGGAAACTAAACGCTGACGAAGCCGCGAAGTCGGACGTAACGTGGCTGGAAGAGTTTCAATATCTCGACGGAGTTCCCAAGTTGAGTGACCTGTCAGAGGCTATGTCTGCCAACCAGTCGCTGGGATATCATTCGATGATAGAGCCCAATGCTTCAGTGGCCTGAGTTACGACATCAAAGCAGGACGGCTAAACACTGCCAGTCTGATCGGCGATTTACGATTCAAATCGCAGCTGTATTCCGGCAAAGTCAACCTCGTGATCGACCTCGACGAAGACACCGATCTGGATGTACGCGACTTCAACCTTCGGTGCTATGGCATCACTGTTGTCAAAGAGGCAAACAGTCTGTGGCGACCGGTGCTAACCACTGAATCGTCTGACGAACATCCAGCCGATCACAAACGGAGCGAAAGCGTTGATGCTGATTGCGTTGAAAAAGCTACTCTCTCAATCGAAGAACGCAACACAATCTCCAACTCAATTGGTATGACGCTTCGATGGATCGAAGCGGGCTCATTCACGCTGAAAAGTGAGAATGGTGCCAACGTAGAGAAAGCTGGACATCCGGGATAAGGGATAAGGGCCCTGTGCAAGAGTGGGCTCTATGCCATCCACCCTCACGAGAAAGCCTGACCCGGACGGTGGATGGCCCGGAGTTCACGTGCCGCCTGTGGGGGAATTCATGAGCTTGCGCGAACGCCGCGATAGACGATTTCTGACGCCCCCGACTTCTTTAGCAGCTTCAATTCTGTTCCCCGATGTGCCAGCAGCACCAGGGTGTCGTCGGCCATCAAAACGTAGTCACTGCCCGGATCGCTCACCGTTCGGCCGTCAACGCTGCGTACGGCAATCACGACAAACTGAGCAACGTCGCCAAAGGAAATGTCGTTGAGTCGCTGGCCAGCGAATTCAGAATTCGCCGGCACGCGCAGTTCCGTCACGTGCAGACCAATCTGTTCAAGATCCTGCATCAGTGTTTCCAGTTGCAGCGATTCGGACAACAATTTTTCCGCAGAAGGTCGCGTAATCAATCGTGCAATCCGGGAGGCTCCGATCGCAGCAGGCAGCACCACTTTGGTGGCTCCAGAGCGAAGCAATTTCTTCTCTGTGGAAGGTGATTCCCCGCGAGCAATGATTTCGATGTGCGGATTGAGTTCTCTGGCAGTCAGGGTGATAAAGACATTAGCGGCATCATCGGGTAGTACAGTCGCCAAAACTTTTGCGCGAGCGATCCCGGCGGCTTCCAGAACATCTTCATCTGTTGCATCGCCCACAAGCACAAACAACCCCGCCGTTTCGGCTTCCTGAAGGCGTTCCTGATTTGTGTCCACAATCACGAATTCAAGATCCGACTGGGACAGTTCGTCAGCCAGAATTCGGCCCACGCGTCCGAACCCGCAGACAATCACGTGGTTTGTCAGCTTGTCAATTCCGCGAGTCATTCTGCGTGCTCCCAAAAAACGGTTGAGTTCTCCTTCAGCGATCATTTGTACAAAACCGCCCATGACATAAATCGACGATGTACAACCGGCAATGATGACCCCCATCGTGAAGACTCGGAGCCCCGGATCATCGATGGGGCGGACTTCGCCATATCCGACTCCGAAAATGGTGATGGTCACCATGTACACCGCTTCCAGAATGCTCCAGCCCGCCAGCATGTAGCCAACAATGGCGACAATACATGACAGGGTGAAAACGGTCGCCCCAATCAGAACTTTTTGCACAGAAGACTGCATTCAGGACAAGGCTTAGACGGTGGTCGGATTATAAAACAATATGCCGCCAGTTCGGTAAGTATAGCAGAACCGGCTGCATACATTGAATGCTCCGAACACTTGATGAACATCATTTCCCGACAAGTCGCCAGTGCCCGTCACGGAAAACTGGGCCTGCGACCTCCATTGCGGCCTTAGGGGCTTTTTATGGCGTTGCAGCTGTGTTGTAAGGGGGGGCAACTGGTTTGCACAACGACTGTGCGGGAGAATTCTGGCATGCGTCTAAAGGATGAAAAACAGTGCGGTGAACACAGTGCCATCCATTTTGGCGAGGTAACAAGTCTTTGCAGAATCCGGGCGATATATTCTGAGATTGCTTCTCACTTGCCTGCCACAAATTATGTGGCCCATCCAGTTCAGCAGCTGCAGTTGGTCACAGAGAGGTGAATGGCCCCGTGGCCGGGCGAGTTTCTGGATAACCACAATAGTCCCTTTTGCTTTCCAATCACGTAAACTATGCCAATCTCATTTCCGTCCCTGCTTCTTTAGCTCGAGGCTTTTGAAAAACAGATGAAAATATTCATCGGCTCGTGCATCCAAGTTGACTGGTTTGTTGAATGATCTCTTAACGGGCCTGGAGGAATTTGATTTCACCTCTCTTACCATTGCGAGTGCCGATTGTTTCATCGTCGTTCATGGCTTGATGAGTTCTCGCAATTGGCAGGAAGTCGTGTTGACCTGAATAGAAACCTTTAGTGGATCCTGCAGTGATTCTGTAGAACATTGTTTTACCATTCAGGTATTTTCGTTAGTTCTGGAACCACCTTTGACATTCTTTGATAGATGCGAATCACGGACTTACTATCGTTTATTGAAATTTCTGGAAGATCAAAGGTCAGCGTGGGTGGTGATTTGGGCCTTCAAAGAACATTTTAATAAGAGGGATCTTGTTTTGGGCGAAGTGGTCTCGGCAATCAAAGCTGCCAACTTGTTCCATGAGCCGAACGAATTGCCTCGGGTTTATCTAGATCCATCGATCATCGAAAAGGAAAGTTCCGCTTGGTTTTGAGCAACGCAGGGGCACAACGGGGGACATTGCAGGTGCCGTACGAGGCGTTGGGTGGCCCTGTGTTTTAGCAATACGACTGTCTGACGAACTGTGGAGTTACTGTAGAAAGTTGTGTTTGATGGGCAGTTGAAAAAGGCGACGTGTTT
>CALFSX010000235.1 GCA_937916515.1 uncultured Planctomycetaceae bacterium
CTTGCGTGCAGCATAACACGCTTAAATGAGCGCCCACTATTCACCGGGAAGTCCATTCTCCCACACTGTCGTTTAACAAGCCAAATCCCCGCTTGAAATGCCGCTTGAAACCCTGCCCGCCAAGGCCAAAACTGCGTTGGATGGCCCATTAATTCTGATTCTTACCGGATTGTCCAGAGTCTTACTCAAAATGATGCGTGCACGGTGCGCATCATTCCCATACTCGGAGCGACAACGGAGCGGCTCGGCGACGAGAGCGTCCCACGTCGTACCGTAAGCCACGCCACCGGGTCAAGGGCGAAGCCCTTGTTTGGGCTGGGCTGTTGGTTGTGTCATGATCGAGACAGACCATGCCAGGATCGCTGACATGACCAGATCCCAGACAAACGGATTCATGCCCAACAGCTCATACGGGCTAAACTGCTGCGTGGTCAGATAGCCGGCCACGGTCAACACTAGGTGCATAGCTGTGCCGCCCAACATACCTGCAATGGCGCCGGCCGATGTGAATTGTGGCCAATACAGCAACAGCAGCATCGGAACCAGAAAACAGGCCGCCAAACCGCCACTTGCAAAAACAATCAGGTCCTGCAGATACATCGGTGGATTGACGACCATCACGACCGCCAACAGGCCGACGATGGTTGTAACCGCATAGCTCATTCTCCGAAGCACTCGCTCAGGAGCATCCGGGCGGAAATGACGCTGATAGACATCGCGCACCAACGAAGAAGAGACCATCAGCAGAAAACTATCCACACTGGACATGACTGCTGCAAAAGGCGCCGCGACCACCAGCCCCGCCAGCCACGGAACACCAGCCGCCGCTGTTAGATGGCTCGCAAGGTCGGGCATCGTCCGATCCGGATCGATCTCCATACCCGGCATCAATACTCGCCCACAACAGAAAATCAGAAGCAGTGCAAAGAAGATGATGTTGTAGTAGACCGTGACGGTCACAATCGAAACACGCAAAGTTCGATTGTCTTTGAACGCCATCAAACGCACCATATTCGCGGGCTGCCCGGTCGCACCGAATGGCCAAAAGATAAAGAAACTGAGCGCACTACTGATCGCCAGAAATCCAAGACCGCTGTTAGCACTCGGTCCCGGGTTGCTCAGGTAGACGCCTGCTTTACCAGCACCATATGCGTACTCGCGAATCTCAAGCACTTCCACCGAAACTTCCACCGAAACTTCCGCGTCAAAACTCGACATGCTAACCGCGTCAATGTCCGATCGTGCGGTCAGCCGTAAACCGGCCACTTGAGCACTTTCGGTATCGCCCGCCACGATGCGTGTTGATTGGGCCAAACGAACGGTATCAGCACTCGTCTTGATCCATGAGCCTTTGGGCAGAACAATGTCCACCTCCTGTGGTTCGCTCACCACAACTCGCACATCACAATGCTCCGGAGGCGTCATTGCCGCCATCTTTCGGGTTGCGTTACCAATTCCGCCAACTTGATAGAGTGCCAACGCAAGCATAATGACAACCCCGACCAACATCACCACACCTTGCATCACGTCGGTCCACACGATCGCCCGAAAACCACCGTAGACGACGTAGCCCACAACGGCCAGCGCGAATGCCGCAAGACAGAGCAGGTATTCGCCAGACGCGTCGCCAAACCACGGCAACCCGCTTGTACGCTCAGAAACCCAAAGTGCAGCAGCTTGAAATGTCGGCTCGCCCCCCAGCAACGTGCTAAGAATTTTCCCGCCCGCCTTAAACTGTGCGAGCAGGTAAAAAAACATGAAGAACACCAGCAGACACGTCGCCACCACCCCAGCTGCGTCACTTTTCATTTTCGCAGCGAACACTTCCGGGATTGTCACCGCCCCGGTTTCGCGAGACACACGATTAAGTCGCTTGCCTAACAGCCCCATGGAAAGCAGCGGTAACGTCATGAAGCCTGCGATCCAAAACGCCAGCGACCATCCATGCGTGTAAATCAATGCGGGGAACCCCATGAAGGTGCCACCCGATGCGTTCGTCGCCGCAAACGTGAGCGCAAACGCCCAGACTCCCAAACTGCGGCTGCCCAGAAAATACTCGCCAACGAATTCCTTTCCACGCGAAACGCGTCCGGAAAGAACTGCCAGCAACATGACAACAGCTGTGTAAATCGCAAACGTAACTAACGCTGCAGTGGATTGCTCAGCCATCGAGTTTATCGTCCAGGTCGTTAGACTTCATTAAATCAGCAAACTTGTTCACGTTGAGTCAGGTTTTCTGAGCGACATAGTCGCGTTTCTGAGCGTCAGCTCAAATGGGCTGCGGGCTCCTCCGCATCAGGCTCATCGTCCGACATTTTGAACAACGCGAACCAAATGGTGAACAGAGTCGAAAAGCACCAGGGTGCGAACACGCCCAACACAACCCAGGCTGGCATGCCCAGCACCACCAGAGACTCAGCTGGGTCCGAGGCATAGCCAAACTGATGGCAAACGCCCAGTACCCAAACCGCCATTATCAACCAGAACGCCACCATTACCAGGGCTTCAAATCGAAAACCTCGTCGCGTCAAACGACTGGCTGTGGGTGCTTTAGCAGCGTTCTCTTCCTTATCGTTCATCTCAATCGCCCCACGCGTGTCTAAGAAAGCTGAGGAAATTCCCGTGGCAAATGCGTTGCAAATCGTCTTCGCCATAGCCACGTTGCTGCAGGATATCCACGAACTTTTTCACATCAGCAATCGAATCCAGGTCGGCGGGCGTTTGCTCTGTTCCGAATCCGCCATCCAGGTCGGTTCCTATTCCGACGTGATTCGCGCTCCCCAACAACTGGCAGATGTGATCCACATGATCAGCCAGGGCGCTAAGCGTTGCATCTGATCTATCTGCGGGAGTAGTTTTTCCGCGCTGCCAATCGGGCACGACCATCCAGACATCCATCGCCATACCAATGACAGCGCCGCGTGCAGCCAGCGATTTTATTTGTTCATCGGTCAGCTGCCGCGGGTCGTCGACCAAAGCTCGACAGTTGTGGTGGCTTGCCCAGACCGGCCCCGAGAAAATCTCTAACGACTCCAGCATTGCCAATTCACTAAGATGCGTTACGTCCAGAATCATCCCAAGCTGATCCATCATCCGAACCAACTCACGCCCCTGTTGTGTCAGCGGACCTTTCACGTCATGCCCAGGCGAATAGCGTCCGTAGCCGTAGTGCGCTGGCCCGAGTGCTCGCAAACCCTGGCTGTGCGCCAAATGCAGGTCGTCCAACGTGCGAATGGAATCTGCGCCCTCTAGTGTCAGGATGTAACCAATAGGTGCTTCGTCGGGCGAAGTATCCCAAAGAGCCACGTGAGAATCTAACTGCTGCAGATTGGTGATCTGGTATAGCTCGCCAGCTTGCTCCATACTTCGATACCACGCAAGCTGGCCTTGAGCGACGGACCACGCAATCTCCGACGAATTCCATCCACCGCCAGGACCTGCCGGCTTCATGCATCCAGCAAGTTGCGTTGCGACGCAAATCCCAATATTCGCTGCTCGCATTTCTGGAAAGCAAACGGTGGAGCGCCCGCGCCCAGGCAAATCAACCTGGCCAACTTCGCTACTGCGAATCGCGCTAAGGGGCTGTCTCAAATCGCGATTGAATGTCAACGCGTTGAAACTCAAATCAAGATGCGCATCGAATATCAACACAACAACTTGTAGTCCGTAAAGGTAAATGGTTTCGATACCGCCGTCACTGTATCCGCCCCACCGCCGTGAATCCACTCACTTCAGGATATTACGATTTTCCAATGCAGTGCAACAGCAGCCGCGGGTTTGGTTTACTATAAACATCAATATGAGTAGCTCGTTTTTCGCAGGATCGATTCTCGCCGGTCGACAGAATTCACCACGATAAGGCAGTTATTGATGATGAAACAGTTTTACATAACACTCCTGATGGCCTTCGCCGTTGCCTCAACCGTAGCGGGCCAGGAGCGTCCGAATATCCTGTTCATATTCTCAGACGATCACGCAGTGAATGCGATCTCTGCGTATGGTGGGCCACTGGCTGATGCGGCTCCCACACCCAACATCGACCGAATCGCGACGGAAGGAGCACTGTTTCAGAACTCGTTCTGTGCCAACTCGATCTGCGGGCCATCTCGGGCTTGCATCCTGACCGGCAAGCACTCGCACAAAAACGGCTTTCTACGAAACGGCAATGGCTTCGATGCATCGCAATGGACGGTCGCAAAATCGTTGCAAAAATCTGGCTACCAAACAGCCGTGATTGGTAAGTGGCATTTGAACACCAACCCAGTTGCCTTCGATCATTGGGAAATCCTGCCGGGGCAGGGCAGCTACTACAATCCAGTTTTCCTGCAAATGGACGGCAGCAAGAAACAGTTCGAAGGCTACGTCACGGACCTTACGACCGACAAAGCCGTCGATTGGCTCAACAGTCGCGATGCGAAGAAGCCTTTCTTTCTGATGTGTCAGCACAAAGCGCCGCACAGAACATTCGCCCCAGCGCTGCGGCATCTGGGATCACTCGACGGAGTTGAAATTCCCGAACCCGACAGCCTGTTTGACGACTACGCGACGCGCAGTAAGACATTACCGACTAACGAAATGGAAATCGATAGGCACATGACATGGGCGTACGATCTCAAGCTGCGCGACGATGAACTCGATGGTGTTCAGCTACCTTCGTTTCGAAATTACGGCACTCCAGAATACAACCGCATGAACCCGGCACAACGGGAACACTGGGACGCGCACTTCGGCCCGAAGAACCAAAAGTTCATTGCAGACTACAAGGCCGGAAAATACGATCACAAAAAATTGGTTCAGTGGAAATACCAGCGGTATATCCGCAACTATCTTGAATGCGTAAAAGCGGTCGACGACAGCGTCGGTCGCCTGCTGACTTATCTGGATGAAAACGGACTGGCTAAGAACACCATTGTCATCTATTCCTCCGACCAGGGTTTTTACCTGGGTGAACACGGCTGGTTCGACAAACGCTGGATGTTCGAAGAATCCTTCAAAATGCCGTTTGTAATTCGTTGGCCCGGCACCATTGAACCGAACTCTCGACCGACGGCGCTCATCCAGAATATTGATTACGCCCCAACGTTTCTGGAAATGGCTGGTCTGGATACGCCCGCCGAGGTTCAGGGTCAGTCCATCGTTCCAGCACTCAAGAACAGCTCGCAGCAGCTGCGTGACGCTCTGTATTACGCGTATTACGAGCTGGGCGAACACGCGGTCCCACAGCACTTTGGAGTTCGCACCCAAATGCACAAGCTGTTCTATCTACCCGAAACGAACGAGTGGCAGATGTTTGATCTTGTGAATGACCCACAAGAAATGACAAACATTTACGGCCAGCCCTCGGCTAAGGCGGTGCAGGCAAAGCTACACGCCAGGTACGATGCACTTCGCAAGCAATACGACGCCCCCACTTATGAAGCCTACGCACCTCGAAAGTAGGCGTCGGTGAAACCCGGTGCCATCCACCCTCATTCGCCTCGCGCACATTCGCTCAAGGCATTTTCAAGTTCTCCCACACTGTCGCTCAACAAGTCACTTGCCCGCTTGACAAGTCGCTGGAAATTCCCCAAATTCGCCTTCAACGGCAAAAGGTGGGGGGGGGACGGCCCATTTTTTACCGACCCGCAAGAAACTGAGCTCTCATTTTGGTGCGGATTACTCAGGGCTGAGCTTTCAACACGATGTTGAACGGAGTCTCTGCAATCCGACTGCATTGAGAGAATCCAGCACCTTCGAGAATTATTTCCTTTAGTCGCTTCTCTCCGGCTTGAGCCCCCAATGCTGCGCCTGTTTCCTGGGCGAGCGACGTTGGTACACAGACCATGGTCGACGCTGAGTAGTAAAGCCGACTAACAGGATTCATGTTCTCCGCGACAGTATCGCTGGCCATTGGCTCAACAATCATGCAGGTGCCATCTGAATCCAACGCAGCGCGAATATGCTGCATGCCGCCAATCGGATCGCCCATGTCATGCAAACAATCAAAGACAGTAACGAGGCCATATTTTCCTGGCAGCTCTTTTGCGAGAGCGACCTCAAAACTAACGTTCGTCAGTTCGTGTTCAGTCGCGTGCTTTCGAGCTTCTTCAATCGATTTTTCATGAAAGTCAAAACCGATAAACTCGGAATTCGGAAATGCCTGTGCCATGATCGATGTCGTAATACCATGTCCGCATCCAACGTCAGCAACTCGAATGCCTTTTTCTAATTTGGCGATCATGCCGTCGATCGATGGCAACCACCGTTGAATCAGGTGGTTTTCGTAACCGGGACGGAAGAACCTGGCGACCGCACATGACAGGCACTGGGTTTGATCGCCCCACGAAACGCCGCGGCCGGTTTGAAACGCTTCTCGGACTTGGGGTTCATTATTTTGAAATGCGGCGGCGGCTCCAAAAGCAGGGGCCAGATAAAACGGGCTACCAGGATTGGCGAAAACAAAAGCCTGTTCTGGTGTCATCAGAAACCTTTCGGATTCAACATCGTAGTCGACGTATTTTGAAGCGGCCTGAGCACACAACCATTCCATCAAGTAGCGCTCCGCCAGGCCCGTAGAGTCGGCTAACTCGCGAGGCGTGCACGGACCCAACTCGCTCAGTTTTTCGTAGATCCCCAGGCGTTCTCCGATCTGTACAAGCGGTACGGCGAATGCACCACCTAGATCGTGGAGCACACTGCCGACAAGTGTGTTGAGCTTCGTTTCATCCATTGTAAATTCTTCCTTTTTCGTTGATGCTATGGTTTCAGTACGACGATCGCCCATGACGGAATAAGCGTAAGGCAATTCACATTGTTACAAGAAATAACCGAAATCAGTTTTCGTATTGGTTACGCGACGCCACCCAGTCAACCTGCGGTTTGAGAATATCCTTTGTACAGTTGAAGAACTTCACGGTTTCCCCCCACGCGGAACATATTCTTCAGCGGGTACGAACCATTCAGTTTCCTGATAGCAGAAACCGACGTGTTTCTTGGTCTATCGCGCACCCAGGTCGAAGACTAGACAGCGCAAGACACCGGGCCAGCGCAAGACACCGGGCCATCCACCCTGAAAACAACAATTGGGATGTGCTGCAAGGCAGGGGGCGTCTGGTGATTTGCAAAAATTAGCGCAGCGTTAGTCCGCAGGAAACCGTTTTCCGTGCCTGTCGCAGCTTCCTTATCGTTACCCGGCTCGTCCGCCCATCCTACTTCACGCAAACCGCACAGCGACAATTCGCGGCGGCGGGGCGGATTGCCCGCAAATTGCAGATTGCGTGCGAACGAGCTATCGGAATCACATTTTTTAACGCAGAGGACGTAGAGTCGCAGAGGAAACGCAGAGAGGGGTGGCTGCGACAGGCAGGTTTAGTCGCACGGGGATGATGAACATCGTTTGAAAACGGATGTATGCAAGTAACAGGCTCGGAAAGATACTGGCGAGTTGATCGCTTTAGCCTGATCCTCGTGCTATTTCAGCCTTAACGTTCCGTATACCGCAAGTTGCGCATGACATCGGGATTTCATCGGATAGCAGATAAAATCACACGAATCCCGCGACCGGTCAATGCAAAGTCTTGTGTCTGTCGAATCTTATGAAGCTGTTCTACGCTGCCGTTGCCACAAAAAAAAACGGTAGACCTCGCGAGGAGATCTACCGTATCGTTGAAGATTTGGCTTTACTGGCCGCAGGCGTTGCATCCGCCGGACATTGCGGAGCCGCAGACGGTTTCCGGCACAAGGTATGATCGTACGTATGGCACCTGTCGAGTGACCTGTTTGGCAACCATGCGTGTGCAGGTTTGTTCAACTTCTCGAGGTACCTGCTTGCAGACTTGGCGTGTCGTCACGTAAGGAACCTGCTTTTGAACGCAATATGGAACTTTGCGAACTAGTTGCTCTGTGACATTTCGGCAAACCGTGTAAGGAATCTGTCGAGTCTTTTCTTCTGTTACGTAACGACAGGTTTGATAAGGAATTCGTTCTGTTTTGGTTTCGTTAACAATCCGGCAGGTTCGATAAGGAATCTTCTGAACCATTTCCTTGGGAACCATACGAGTAACCTGATACGGAATCTTCTTCACAATCGTTTCAGGCACATAGCGTGTTACCTGATAAGGAACCGTCTGCTTGCAAACCTGAGGCACCATAACAGTGTATGGAATCTGCTGCTGAACAACTCGTGGACACCACACTCGGCGGCAAATGGTGCGAGGCGGTGCCTGAGTTCGACAAAGACTTGGCCCACACGGACCGCAGACGATTCTGGGAAGCACGCATCCGGGAATAACGTGCTGCTTCGTGACCCATTGTCCAGTCAATCGTCGCACGCAACGCGTCCGGGTTTCTGGTCGCATGACAGTGTAACAGCGTTCCTGTTGCAGGGTTTCCGTCACTGGACGCATTACAACCTGACGGCACTCCCGTTCCAGTGTCTCAACCACCGGCTGCATGATGGTGTATTTGCATTCGCGAACCTGGTCGTCCCAGACCTGTCGTTGCACGGTGTAGTTCCGTTCCTGCACATGAGTTTCCATCACGGGACGCTGAACACAGTACTTCTCTTCTCGCATCGCAGTTTCGGTAACAGGACGCGAAACCGTGTAAGGCTCTTCGCGATAGGCTGTTTCCGTGACTGTGCGATAGCATGTCTGTTCCACGTTTTCCGTTACTGTTTCGTAAACGGTTCGTTTGGAAGTATAGGTCTCTGGTTCGTACACAGTGTCACAGACAGTTCTGTAGCAGGTCTCCGTCGCCATTCGACATGTTGTATAACAACACGTCGGATTACACGCTTCCGTCGGACAACTGGCGTACGAAGGAACTCCACAAAGGCCAGCGTTGGCCGCAGGAGCGAGAAGCAACACCATTCCCAGAACGGGAAAATACTTAAAACAGGACATGTAGAGATCTCCACAACGTGATGGGTGACCTGCAAGTCCATTCGCAGATGCTAATCGGCCTGTTTCACTCAGGACGACTTACTGTGATTCGAACTACCGAAAACGCTTCGCGATTACGAAACCCAAAAGCGAACCGAACGCGATAAAAGATGCAAACAGTTAAGTGTGCCAGACTAATGATCGCGAAACGGATGATTCACCTTTGAAAGCCATGTTCCGAAGAAAACACTGCGAAGAGTTTCTTAATGTTGACGGTTCCGTAGAAAGTGTAAGACAGGGAGTCTGCTTATGACGGCATCAAATGAGCTAGCTGCGGGATTTGCACTGTGACAAAAAGCAACATGCGGCTACCACCTGCACCCACCAAGCATTGAAACGCCGGCAAATTCACTGCACAAAGATCATTCGTCAACAGGCTGCAGATGTAAAGATGACAATTCACGATTGCAAATCTGCTCGTCAAACACGGGCTCTGAAACGTCGATGAGCTGTCGGAAACCTGGTTTTTATTGCTGAATGGCAACTTCTGCCGATTCACGGCCGTTTTTATGCCATTTTGGGTGAATATGGATGATTGGCATCCGTGTTGCTAGACTCTATGGGCAGCCAGAAACGAAATCTGATCGCTGCTTGAATGATATTAGTAATTGTTTCAGCAGCATTGACGCAGTGGACAGGGAACGCTGATGTTATTTCCAATTCTGGCCGAATGGGACTGGACCAGTCCAAAACTGCCGTTTGATGAATGGTGGTTCTTTGGAGTGGTTCTGGTTTTGTTGGTTATCTTTATTTGGGCGGTTGCGCGGCTGTTAATGCCTACGACCGATGATGTTGATCCTGCCGAAGTCGATCGGCAGATGTTGACCGCGGTCAATGAATTACGAACCCAGGGTGAGTTATCCGATGAGGAATTCCGATCCATCAAAAGTCGCCTGGTCAAACGGCTTGCGACAGAAGAAGGTCTAAAGCTGCCCGCAAAAATTGCCGCTGAAGTTGTTACTGAAAGTGGCGAGATGAAAGGCAGCGAGGGTGACGAGACCGGGGCCAATCCGGTGCAAAAATCAAAGCCACCCTTACCTGACAGTGACGTGATAGCAGACATGGTTTCCGAAAAACCCAACCCACCTGAATCTGACACTGTTTAGTTCGCGGGGAGTTGGGGAGCTCGTGCAGGAAACTGAGTCACTTTATTTTCATACCTTTCTATAACGCTGGCTTTCTGGGTTTCCAGAAAAGGCAGTAAAGTCGAGCAACGGTTGGCAGGTAAGCCGACAGTCGTGGAGACCCTGTAAACCGATCGTAAAGATGCTTTGGTCAACTGGTCCCGTCTCCGGGACCATGACAGGTTGATTAAAGAGCTTTGCAGATGATGATCCAAAGGAAAAAAGATGCCATCTGGTAAGGACTTCGGAACCGGAAAGAAACCGTCACAAGGCAAGCGCAATGCAAATTGCTCTTTCTGCCGGAAGAACTATCGCGAGGTAGGTCCTTTGGTTGAAGGCCCGGAAGACGTTTACATTTGCGGTGAATGCATTGAGTTGTGTCAGTCAATCCTGGATCAGGAGCGACGACGCCGTGGGTCATCCAGCAAGTTGTTTACCAAGATTCCGTCTCCACGGGACCTGGTCAAAGAACTGGATCAGTACGTTATTGGGCAGGAACACGCAAAACGTCTGCTGTCTGTTGCGGTCCACAGTCACTACAAGCGACTGATGCACCAGCACGAAGGCGACGACGAAGTTGAGATTGAAAAGTCGAACATTCTGTTGGTCGGTCCAACTGGCTGCGGCAAAACTCTTTTGGCCAAAACGCTGGCTCGAGTGTTGCAGGTGCCATTTGCAATCGGCGACGCTACGACCCTGACAGAGGCCGGCTATGTCGGTGAAGACGTTGAGAACCTGTTGCTGAAGCTTCTGCATTCCGCAGACTTCGACATCGAAGCAGCTCAACGCGGCATTATCTTCATCGATGAGATCGATAAGATTGGCAAGACAAGCCAGAACGTCTCAATCACTCGGGACGTATCGGGAGAAGGCGTTCAACAAGCCTTGTTGAAAATGCTGGAAGGCACAGTTGCCAACGTTCCCCCTCAAGGTGGACGTAAGCATCCTGAACAACAATACATCCAGATCGACACAACGAACATTCTGTTCGTCTGTGGTGGAACGTTTGTTGGCCTGGAAGATATTATCGCTCGACGACTGGGCAAAAAAGTCATCGGCTTCAACAACAGCAGTGCAGTTGATGAAGAAAAAGCACGTGAAGAGCTGCTGGCTCAAGCTGACGTTGATGACATCATGGAATTCGGTTTGATTCCAGAATTGCTTGGCCGATTGCCTGTAATGGGCACACTGGCCCCGCTGTCAGAAGACGCTTTGGTGCAGGTACTTACTGAGCCTCGAAATGCTCTTGTTCGTCAATACAAGAAGCTGTTCGAGATGGAAGACTGCAAGCTTGAATTCACTGAAGGAGCGTTGCTGGAAATTGCCAAGCGAGCTCGAATTCGAGATACGGGTGCTCGAGGACTGAGAACAATCGTCGAAAAGGCAATGTTCGACATTATGTACTCACTACCAGAACAGGAACGTGGCCAGACCTTCCTGATCACCGAAGAAATGGTTCGCGGCGAAAAAGCCATTCGGCCCGGCGATTCTGCCGCAGCCTGATCTTTCCCACTGCGAATTGATTTAAATCAGCAACGGCACCTTGCGAACCTTTCGCCTGGTGCCGTTTCTTCGTTTATGGTAGTCGAGAAGACCAGGAAACGTTCCCTCCATCAGCAGCCACCAGCGCCCCAGTGAACTCTCCCGATAACCAAAACCGAAATCTTCCCCGCGTTTTCGCCTTAAACGTGGTAGAGACGCTGCGCGGGGCGGGTTTCAGTGCTCTTTGGGCGGGAGGATGTGTGCGAGATGACCTGTTGGGAATCCCGCCAAAAGACTACGACGTCGCTACCAACGCAACTCCAGATCAGGTGATCGAACTGTTCGGCAAAAGGAAAACCGTTCCCGTTGGTGTAAGCTTTGGAGTCGTTATGGTGCTGGGCCCGACGCGGGCTCACGGACAGGTGGAAGTTGCCACGTTTCGAGCTGATGGTGAATATCTTGACGGACGGCGTCCGTCTGCGGTTTCGTTTTGCTCTGCAGAAGAAGATGCCAAGCGCCGAGACTTCACGATCAATGGTATGTTCTTCGATCCAGTTACGTTGAATGTGATCGACTATGTCGGCGGGCGAACTGATCTGGCTAACAACGTGCTGCGCGCAATTGGTGATGCCAACGCTCGGTTCACGGAAGACAAACTAAGAATGCTGCGTGCAGTCCGATTTGCAGCCACATACGAATTTTCAATTGAACCTTCGACCGCATCTGCGATCAAGCAGCTAAGCCACCAGATCACTCAGGTCAGCGCAGAACGTATCGCGCAGGAACTTCGCCGAATGCTCGCCCATTCAACCAGAGCAATCTCAGTAAGGAACCTGTACGAAACGGGCCTGGCTGAAGTCCTGTTCCCAAAACTATTTCCATCGTCATCGAATCGACAGCAGTTCGATGACACCCTGCAACAGGTCTGCGACAGCCTGAACCACCTTAAATTGCCGGCCTTTGAGTCCTCATTTGCTGTACTGATGTATTCGCTGTTCGACGAACATGCAGCAAACTCCAGAGATCGCGTGGCAGATATTCTGGCTGAATGCCATATATTAAAATTGTCGAACGAAGAAACAGATTGCATCTGCTGGCTGGCGGACAGCGCACTTGTGTGCCGAAATGCAAACCGGCTTCCGCTGCACATCATCAAACCTCTCTTGCACGATAGTCGCAGCCCTTTGTTATTAGATTTGTTGGCGGCTCAGGCATTCAGCCGTCTGCAATCGCCTGAAGATGCAGTATTTCTTACACGCTATCTGGAACACACAACGACGGATGCTTTGAATCCGCCTCCGTTTGTGGATGGCGCCGATTTGAAGCAACTGGGAATCCAGCCTGGACCAATCTTCAAGCAACTGTTGACGACAATCCGCAACGAACAACTCGATGAAATTTTGCTGACCCGCGAACAGGCAATCGAACGATTAAGGCAACTGAATTCGTCGTGATACACATTAAAGCCGGCAGCGTTGTCCTGACTTCTGAATATGACAAACCTGTTGACGCTTTGTCGCATTTATTTAGCAACAGTTTTTGGTCTCAGAACGAAAATCCGACATTGAGGCAACGCGATTTTCCCAAGGTCGATCACCACACATCGCCTGCTCGCCGCTTTCGACCAGCAGATTCCAAGGCGGCTAAGTTGCAGCAGTTTCCGGAACTTCGACCATAAAAATCATCGCGAGGACGCCCGCTCCCCACTGTCTGCCACAGACCTTGAGCGTTAGGCGGCTTTGCGGTTGTATTCAGAGCGATTGGTGCGTATCACTCCCGCATCATATACTGCTGAAGATTTGTCCGTTTTGTGTTCTTATCGCTGAACTTTACCCGATGACCGCCATTGATCCCGTGGTTGCCCGCGAAATTGCTCGCCGACGCACCTTTGCCATTATTTCTCACCCAGACGCCGGTAAGACAACTCTGACCGAAAAGCTGTTGCTTTACGGCGGAATGCTGGAAACTGCAGGAGCCGTCCGCGGTCGAAAAAACCAAAAAGCCGTCACATCTGACTGGATGGCGTTGGAACAGCAGCGAGGAATTTCCGTCAGTTCAACGGTGCTGACGTTTGAATTTGAAAACTGCCAGGTCAACCTGCTGGACACCCCCGGACACAAAGACTTCAGCGAAGACACCTACCGCACTTTGGTCGCCGCCGACTGTGCTGTGATGGTGCTTGACCTGGCAAACGGAGTTGAAAGTCAGACAGCAAAGCTGTTCAACGTTTGTAAAATCCGGAAGATTCCGGTGATCACTTTTGTTAACAAAGTGGACCGCCCGGGCAAGGCAACTCTGGAAATCCTGGAAGATATCGAATCCAAGCTGGGCATCATTCCGGTTCCCGTTAACTGGCCACTGGGAACCGGCTTTGAGTTCCGTGGCGTCATTGACATGAAGTCTCACGATGCCTTCGTGTTCGACACTCGCAACAACTCCGGACGACTGGAATCAAAATTGATTCCGCTGGATAAAATCGATCCTGAAACCATGCCGCAGGGCATCGTCGCTCAGGCTAAGGAAGAAGTGGAACTGGTTGCTGAAGCCGGTGCAACCTACGATCGCGACCGTTTTCTGGCGGGTGAAATTTCTCCCGTGTTCTTTGGAAGTGCGTTAACAAACTATGGCGTGGAAGAATTCCTGAAAGGCTTTTTGGCGCTCTGTCCGCCTCCACGCGATCGAATGGGAGAGCATGAAATTGTGCCGGCAGCTCGCCCCGAATTTTCGGGATTCGTGTTTAAGATTCAGGCAAACCTGGACCCGAAGCATCGAGACCGAGTTGCCTATGTAAGAGTTTGTTCCGGAACGTTTCGTCGTGAAATGGTGGTGTATCATCCGCGAACAGGAAAAAAGATTAAGCTGCGTCGAGCTCACAAGTTGTTCGGCCAGGAACGCGAAACCATGGACGAAGCCTTTCCCGGTGACATCATCGGACTGGTCAATCCGGGCGAGTTTTTGCTGGGCGATACGATCTGCGAAGGCGACGCTGTGAATTTTGAAGCGTTGCCTCAGTTTTCGCCGGAATTCTTTGCGACGATGGTTTGCTCTGACACAGGCCGTCGTAAGCAGTTTGAACGAGGCCTTTCGCAGCTGCTTGAAGAAGGCGCAATTCAGGTCTTTCGCAACGAAGGTAATTCTCTTAGCCAGATGACGTTTGCTGGCGTCGGAGAACTGCAGTTCGATGTCGTGAAGTTCCGGCTGCTGTCGGAATACGATACGGAAACAGAGATTCGCTGGCTCAGTTACAAAGTCGCCAAATGGGTGTTGCCAAAACCTGGCTGCAAGTCAGAATTGAAGTTGATGACGTCCAGTCGAGAAGTCATTGACCAGTACGATCAGCAAGCCGTACTGTTTCCTTCTGACTGGGAAGCTCAATACACTGAGAAGCAAAACCCAGATTGGGAATTTCTGTCCATCAGATTTCGAACAACCTTTACGTGATTATCGGAAAGCGGCCATAACCGAAAATCTGTCGCGTCATTGCAGCATTGAAACGTCGGTCATCGCACTGAAGCGACAAGCTGCCAAAATTCAATTGCAGCAAATCGGAAGTTCAGTTTGAAGGTTGCAGCAGCGAACAGACATTGATTCAGGAGCCAGGCAAATGGTTGACAATCCGTTCTCTCACAACAGTGACGTTGAGGATGTGTTTGACGTACAGAAGCGGCGACGATTTCCCTGGCTGTTGGTCTTCGGCGGTATCGGAACCCTGGTGCTGTTGGCGTTTCTGATGCTGCCGCTGACGCGTAACGCACGCCCTGCGGCCTATCGAACTCAGTGCAAGAACAACCTGAAGCAGATCGGGCTGGCGCTGCACAACTATCACGACGCGCATGGTTCGTTTCCTCCGGCTTACACCGTGGACGCCAACGGAAATCCGCTGCACAGCTGGCGAACGCTGATTCTTCCATTTGTGGAACAGGCGACGCTTTATAACTCGATCGATCTGTCGAAACCGTGGAATGATCCGGTTAATCAGCAAGCCTATGAAACAGACCTGCAGTGCTATCGTTGTCCTTCTACAGAATTGCAGTCCGGTTATACAAACTACATGGCGATTACTGCAGAAGGTGGCTGCTTTGACTCAGAGACTCCCCGCAGCCTGGCAGACATAAAAGATGGCACATCCTACACGCTCATCGTGATCGAAGTGCCTGCAGAAGAAAGCACTCACTGGATGGCACCAGTGGATGCAGGAGAAGCCCTGGCGAGAAGAATGCAATCGGCTCACACCGGCGGAGCTCAGGGCCTGCTGGCGGACGGCAGTGTCAGATTCTTGAGCGAAAACCTTGCTGAGGAAACAAAAACGGCGTTAATCTCCATCAACGACGGTGAGATGGTTGGTGAGTTCTAGCACACCTGAATACCGAGACACGCAGTTTTTCAGGCATTGATCCTGAACAGCCCTCAATTTCCAGCTGCTGATCAAAACGATCACATAAAGAATTTCCGGAGCTAGTGCTTTGCCCTCGATTCCGATTCGAAGCAGAATCCGTTCGGTCATCGGCAGCTGGTTCCGTCGGCCAATGATCCGTCAAAAAAATCAGTTTCTGCACACAGCAAAAACTTCGTGCCAGGCAACTCAGCAACGTGTGCTGCAACTTCTGCTAACTCTGAACTCCGGTAGTCGATTTTCTCAGGACATGGGCTTAAAGCCGGGATTGTCGGTATCCGAATTTCGTGAACGGATGCCCGTTGTCGATTACGAGTTCTTTCGACCATACGTCGATCGCATGCAAACCGGCGAACACAACGCTTTGCTGGGACAGCACAACAAACTGTTGATGTACGCGCTTACCAGCGGCACAACTTCGCAGCCGAAACTAATTCCAATCACGCAGCAGTTCGTCAAAGACTATCGACGAGGATGGCAGCATTGGGGGATTGACGTCCACCAGAATCACCAAAAGCTGCAATACCAGCGGATCGTCCAAATCAGCAGCAGCCACAACAAGTGGTTGGCCCCTGACGGAATCCCCTGCGGAAACATCAGCGGTCTGGTCACATCAATGCAGAAGGCCATCGTTCGCAAATTGTATGTTATTCCAGCCGCAGTAACGATGATTGATGACCCAGTTGCTAAACAGTATACAGTGCTGAGATTCGCTTTGGCGGAACCACAGGTTGGCATGTTCGTTACAGCAAATCCCAGCACATTGCTGCATTTCTGCAAGGATGCAGACGCCAACGGAGAACAACTGATTCGCGACGTCCATAACGGCACTCTGACAATCGGTGGCATTTCAGATAATACGAGCCGAAAACTGAGTCGGTATCTGACGCCACGACATGCCAGAGCAAGACAACTGGAAGCCGCAATCAGTCGTTCCGGCAGGTTGCTGGCGAGCGACTGCTGGCCCGACCTGCAGTGTCTGGGAGTCTGGAGCGGTGGCAGCGCCGGAGCATACATTCCGCAATTACTGCGGGAATTCGGTCAGGTATCTGTGCGAGACCATGGTCTGCACGCCAGCGAAGGCCGGATGACCATTCCGTTCGAAAGCGGAACATCCGCAGGCGTGCTGGATATCGAAAGTCATTTCTTCGAATTCATCCCCGCCGAAGAAATTGAATCAACATCGCCCACAACGCTGGAAACTCACGAACTGCAAATCAACAAAGACTATTACATCCTGCTGACAACGTCGTCGGGCCTTTATCGTTACAACATTCGTGACGTCGTTCGATGCGTGGGCTACTTTGGAGCAACTCCGATGCTGGAATTTCGCCACAAGGGCAGCCACATTTCCAGCATCACGGGAGAAAAAATCACTGAATCGCAGGTCGTTGACGCTGTTGGTATGTGCTGCAAAGAACTGCGGATCATGCTTTCGCAGTTTACGCTCACACCAGCCTGGGCAGACCCACCTGGATACATCCTGTACATCGGACTGGATGACCAACTTCAGAATACTGAACGGCAACTGTTCAATCTGGCAGTCAGCGTTGATCGCTGTCTGGCTGAGCTAAACTGCGAATACGCAGAGAAGCGAGCGACCGGTCGCTTATCGCCAATTTCGTGCCAGCCGATTTCAGATTCTGCATGGAAGAGCCTGAAGAATTATCGCCTGACCACGTCCGGAGGCAGCGTGGAACAATACAAACATCCATGCCTGATGCCCGACCCCAACTTTGAGCAGATGTTTTGCGTGGCTGCAGGCATCCAACGTTAGCTGAAACTGACCGGCAGCGAACTTCTGCTCGCGCCAAAAAAAAGGCTCAACTTCGGTTAAGAAGTTAAGCCTTGATTTGTGCATTCCGGTCTGGCGATCGAACTACTTCATAAAGAAGTCAGTTGGACCACGAAAGGTGTAGTATGGATACTGCACCATTGCCGGAGGAACGCTTGTGTCTGGATAGCAGAGATTGTCTGGCACATCATAAGTATGAAAATTGCGGTGCACCGGGTGGAATGGCAAGTTCAGACATTCCGCCGGATTGTGTCCGCAAGTTCCGTTTTGACATGCCATTGGCGTTCCTGCTGATGCATAACCGCTGTCACACATCGGACACTCGTGGCCAACGCCACCATGACCGCCCCCACCATGACCACTGTCGCACGAACCATGTGGGCTCTGCGCTCTCATGGTTGGTGACGTGGCGGAGCATCCCACCAAACACATTCCAATCGCCCCCGAAAGCAGCAACATCGAAATTCGGGTATGCATTATCAGGCTCCCTTCTTCCCCTGACACTTCACACAGAATCACGGCTGCCCAACATCAGGCATTAACAGCCGTGTCAGGCTGCAAGTTCCGCGTTGATAGTTGTTATCGGCAGAACGACCGCTGAAACACGCAAAATCCCTACAATTCCTCCAGATGTTGAAACAGGAAGTTTGAGCGGTCTTGCGGAAATTGGACTTCAGCAATACAGTTCGTGGTGAAAAGCGAGCCGAAGGAGAAGCCGGCCGCAAGTCTAAGTCCATAACTGACAACGATTTCCGTTGCCAGAAGCCTGAGGGAGTAGTGCTGTGCAAATCGCGGCGTCGACGCGTAGTCTTTGGGATATGCCATTCGGAGAGGCCTGCAAGCAGTTGCAGCATCTTGGCTTCGATAAGGCAGAGATCTGGATTAACGAAAATTTCGATCACCTGAAAGTGACCGAACTGGCTGCCAGTATTGATTCTGCAGCTGCCAAATTCCGTGAAGCAAGCCGGCTTAGCCCGGTGGCGATCTTTCTGGATGAAGAGATCGAAGCTGAAACGGAAGAACACTTTGATGCGGTTGTCTCCTTCGCAAGCCAACTGCGTGTTGCCCAAATTACCATTCGGGCATCACCGCTGGGGACACCATTCAATTCTGAAATCGATCGCCTGCGATTGCGAAATCAGAAATGCATGGCGGAAGGCATCCGCCTGTCGATCGAAACAAGAAGTGGACTGCTTACGGAAGACCCACACACGGCGATTGAACTCTGCCAGTCTGTTAAAGGGCTGGGAATTACTCTCGATCCAAGCTACTACGTCTGCAACCTAAAGGGCGAAGTCGACTTTGAGGTCGTCTATCCGAAAGTAAGCCACTGCCACCTGCGGGACACCTCTCATACGGAGCTTCAGGTTCCGTGCGGACTTGGCGAAGTTGACTACAATCGAATTATCGCTTCCCTGCGCCAGGAAGACTTTAACCGCACATTGAGCGTCGACCTGTTGCCTCATACCATGCAAGGTGAAGAGCGACTGCTGGAAATGCGCAAGATCCGGCTGTTGCTGGAATCTCTTCTTTAAATGAATCAACGCAGATTTCCGCAGCAGTCAACGCTCTTCCGAAACTGATGTCCCACAGCCGCTTTCGTTCTTCGGAAGCGGCTGATTTTGCTGCAACCAAATATCGTTGGTGTTACCAGACGCGAACGGCTTGGCCGCGCGAAACAACCTGAGGGTATTCCAGCTTCGGGTTCATGAGAAAAACATTAGATCAATTACCCCAACAGGTTACGACTTCTTTTTTTGACCTAAATTGGCAAAATCAGCCATCCCGGATCTTTGTTGATTTGCTAACATCCGATCGCTCTGTGGGGACTTAACGAGTCCGAAACAAGCACCCTTGCCATCCGGACAAAGAACAGAAGCCCGTTTTGCATTTGAGACTCTGGATCACCACAACTCGTTCGGCAGGACGTTGAACGAACACTGGCCAGTTGACTACCTGAATTTGGCATCCTCCACGAACCAGCTGTTGCTGAACTCTGACAATAAACGGGCCCATCAGCCGGCAGCCCAGACAACTGATCAACGGTGGGTGCCAAGCACTGAATACGGAAACATTCAGCTAAAACGCCTCAAGGACTGAGGATACGAAGGATTTTGTTATGCCTGACACCGTCGTCGCAACCGCCGCTTCAATCACAGAACTACCAGGGCGTGCCGTTCGAATGCAGACCGAATCGTCGGAGACGCCGTCGTCCCCCTACGTTAAGTCCGGTCTTGAAAAGAAGCGAATCAACGTCAGCAAAGCCTGCGTGATTGGCCTGTTTATTATGGCCGCTTCGGTCCAGAGTAACTGGGCAGTTGATGGCATAATGAGTGGCACCTGCCTGCTTATTGGCATCTCGCTGGCCGTGATTGGGTGCCTTGGGAGAGTCTGGTGCAGCCTGTTCATTGATGGGTTTAAAACAAAACAACTCGTCACCTGCGGACCGTACTCAGTTTGCCGTAACCCGCTGTACTTTTTCAGCGCCGTTGGAGCTATTGGCGTTGCGTTTGGAAGTGCCACCCTCGCTGCTCCCGTTCTTATCGCGGTGTGCTTTGCTGCATACTATCCTTCAATCATTAAGGCAGAAGAGCGAAGATTGGTGGAAATTCATGGTGACAGTTTTCGAGAATACTGTTCGAAAGTACCAGCCTTTTTCCCAAAATTCAGCCAGGCTGTTACGCCGGAAACCTACCAGATTCAGACCCGGCTTGTGATGCACAGCATGACAGAAGCAACGTGGTTTATCTGGCTAACGATGCTTGTACATTTGCTGTATCAGTTGCATCAGCGTACGGACTATCTGCCAACAATGTTCCATAGTTTTTAGAAACATGGAACTCTTTCGTGAACCTTTCAGCCTGAACAGCGTCTGAACAATACAGTCGGTCAAATCAAACTTAAAACGAAAAGACTTACGAAAACAGAACACATCATGTCACTGAACCAGAACATCAAATCAGGCAACGTCAACGGTATATCTGCAAAGCAATTTGCAAATGGTTCCGGCGTTGTGCCTTGGATTAAGTGACACAGTTCTGTTTGTTTGCTGAACAAATTGGAAGCCTGGTGTCACGAACACCAGGCTTTTTTCGTGGGCAGATTCTGCAGCAATGGCCGTGGAAACCTTTTTGATTCCCCGACCGAATCGCCTCTCAAACGGATCGGTAGCTGAGTTGGCTTAGCGCCGGTTTGAAGCACCGGAGACGAGGATTCGAACGCCTCCCGATCCTCTTGATCACCGCTCAGGATGCGAAGACAGCAAGCCTTGACCAGCAAGCAAACTGGTCAACTGACGCCAATCAACAGCCGCGATCGTAGCGGATTCTGACTGCCGTCCTGCGCGAACAAAACACTTCATTTGCTGAAATGAACAGCGAAATCGACTTACACAATAGCAATAGCTCGAACACTTCCATGAACAGTCCTTTCTATAAACAGATACCCAGTCTCCATCAATTGGGGCTGTGGTGTAATGGCAGCACAGCGATCTTTTAAATCGCAAGGTAAGGGTTCGACCCCCTTCAGCCCCATTGCTTCAAACGAAGCGATTATCATCCAGGCTTCGTATTTGACGCATAGCCAACGAACTTCGACTTTTCCAGGAACAACAGTCCCGTTCCAAGCGGCATGTAGCTCAGTGGTAAGAGCGGCGTCCTTATAAGGCGTGAGTTGTGGGTTCGATTCCCACCATGCCGAAAACCGAACGCAATCAACCTGAATGGTCGCCCCGACGTCAGGAATTAAATCAGCAAACGACATTACGCGCCCATGATGTAGCGGTAGCCTGCTGCCTTGCCATGGCGGAAGTGCCGGTTCAACTCCGGCTGGGCGCTCTCGGAAACAACGAAGACATTCTGCGGTGTGGCCCAACAGTAAGGCAGCTCCCTGTTAAAATCTTACTCAAAACGATGGGCGCACGGTGCGCGCATGTTGACCGTAGCGACAACGGAGCGGCTCGGCGATTTTAGCGGTCCATGTCTTCCAGCCAACCACGCCACCGGGTCAAGGGCGAAGCCCTTGTTAAGGAGTTGATTGCAGGTTCGAATCCTGCCACCGCAGCTGGCAGGCGTTCCAGATAGATGCGTGCAGACAAACACCCGCATCTTAAATAACGCCACCAAATTCTATTTGACGGAAAAGCAAGCCGATTCGGCTAAGGCAGCTGTTTCGAAAACAGTCGAGCATGTGCAAACATGCCTTGGGGGTTCAACTCCCTCCCTTTCCGCCTTCTCAACTTCGCATTCCACTTCGTGTGTCTCTGGCCGAGCGGCAAGGGTACCTGGTTTCCAACCAAGGTCAGGCGCGTTCGACTCCCGCGCGACACTTGCAGGGCAGCGGCCAGCTTCGCCAGCATCTTCAACCAAGGTCGCAGAAGTTCCTGCCGCCAGTTTAATTCACGTTAATTGCCGAGTAGTTTCTGTTGGTAGAAATCCGTGACTTTGAATCACGAGTTCGCTGGTTCGATTCCTGCCTCGGCAAATTATCTTTGTGCGACTGGAGACACCGCAATTCCACTTTAGTCATAAAATCAAACACAAAGAAAAAACGCTTACGATTAACGACGCTCTACACCGGAAATCACCTCAGAATGGAGCAAGCCAGCAGCCGAAGTTTCGGACAGAAATATTTCTTCAGCCACTTCGTCCTGTTTCCTTGTCGTCAAAACTCTGCCTCGCTATCTTCAGTGGTAAAAAAACGCCTCACAGCACAATACCCGGTAAGGGAAAAACCGCATGAGCTCAAACCAGCAACTAATCCCAATTACCTATTCCACTTCCCAGATGGCTCACATGGCCAAGGCAGTTCTGGATGAAGAGGGAATTTCCTGTGCGATTGATGGAGATCAAATCAGCGATGCATTTTCATTTTATGGCTCGGCCGTCTGCAAAGTGAACCTGTTGGTTAACGAAAAAGACTTCGAACGGGTCTCCGAACTGCTTCGCGAACTGGATGAACAGCTAAAGCCGTTGCCCCCTGATCGCTGGGCCGAATTAGCCAAGGGATGGGTTTGCGAATCATGCGCCGAAGTGAACGAACTCAACTTTGAACAATGCTGGTCTTGCTCAACACTTCGCCCCGAAAATCCGGAAACCGCTGCATTGGAAAACGAAGAAATCGTTGAACCAATCGCTGCTGATTTTACAGACGATGAAGTCATACGATCTCAGGATGAATCACCATTCCGCCCACCAGCATCCAATACCAACGTCGCCGCAGTCGTTGACCGCGAACTTCAGGCCAGAGCTGCCAGAACAGCTTTGGTAGGATTCATATTGCCACCCGTCACTCCCTACGCGGCGATTGTCTGCGCGAAGTGCATTGCGTCGGGAAACGGGTCCAAAAAAACGTGGATCGCGTTTCTCGCCAGCATATTCCTGTGCATAGCTTACGCCGGAATATTTCTGCTGCGGTTCCAGTAGTCATGCCAACAAGGGCTTCGCTCTTGCCCCAGTGGCGTAACATGCGAGAGAACGTGGAAAGTTCTAATCGTCGAGCCACTCCGTTGTCGCTGCGAAAATGACGCGCACCGTGCGATCACCATTCTAAGTAAGACGCAAAAGCGTGAGTTTTTCCTCACCCACCGGCACCAACAGCAATCAGCTTTCTTTAGCCTCACCACTTCACGTCAGCCAGACTTCCATCCGCAGCAAATGGAAAGTCGTAGGGGGCACCCACCAATTCAAGGTTGTCAGATTGATCTACAATCGAAAACAGAGCCTCAGAAACTCGAGTACGTGACAGATGCAGCGTGTCCGAAATCTGCACAACGCGAGAATGACGTGGTTCAACCATGCCGATCGTTCTCAGCGCGCATTCAACGGCCTCTTTGTCCGTCGGCAAAGTGATCGGAATCATGGCTGCTTCCGGATGATTGGCCGTCACGCAGTTAACTCTTGTCATAACATGATCAATCTGATCAACGCATCTTTGAGTCGTGAATTCAGACATTCCGATGCCCGTTGCATTTCCGTGGGTTTCCGGAGTCAGTGAACGCACGAAGATCCGCAAACACTTCGCGATGTCATTGGAAGTAGCGGCGTGATCGTTGTATTTGCGACCGACCACGTTTGCATCCATACCGGCTCCGCTGATGTTCTTGCCGATCTGGTCGACAATCAGCAAATCCAGATCAGCAACCGGCAACGTAGGCAACCACTTGCAGGCCAGCTTCAGTAATTCCGGCTCACGCACTGCAAAGTCTTCCGGCGCCACAGCTTCTATCAATGCCGTTTCGTCGTTTGCGTTTTCCAGAATCGCCAGCCCTCCAATTACGTGGCACGTTCTTAACACCTTCTCAGCGATGGAATCGATCATCTGGCTAAAGCTATGTGACAGAATTCCCTGATGATAGATTTCCGCCCCGGCTCGCTTGCCCAATCCAATCAGCAGCATCTTGTGCAAGCCGGATTCAATTGGACCAACGAATCGGGTGTGAGGCTTCACTCGATTCACCACCAGAACATGATCAGCTTCGTGCGCGAATCGATCAAAATGCACAGGGATGCCAAGATCCGTTTCCGCCACAATAACCGTATCCATGGTGGCCCTGATTGGAACACCGACAGATTCTTCCGTCACCCCCAATTGTGTAAGCACATCTATCTGACCTGCAACATTCCCGCCGCCATGGCTGCCCATCGCTGGAACCACAAATGGCTGCGCGCCGATGGATTTCAGGTACAGAATTGATTCCCGCAGAATGGTGACGATGTTCGCTATCCCGCGACTGCCCGCCGTAACAGCAACCGTTTCACCATGCTTCACCACATGCTGCAAATTCAACTTCCGCAACTGCTGGTGTACGGTCGCGGAAATATCCTCAACCGTCGTCGAATCAAATCGCTGGTGAACATCACACATTCTGGGAAACTGTTGCACACATCACCTTCCAACAAGACAACGATTTTTGAACCCGATCACTGGCTACGCTCTTAAGTCGATCGGCAGCTGATCAATTTTGGCCGCCAGGATGAAGTCGTTCAACGACAGACCATCGATCGCATGAGTCCAGATATCAATGGTAACGTTGCGGTATCCGACAAGATGTAAATCGGGATGGTGACCTTCGCTTTCAGCAAGCTCGGCAACCTGTTGAAAGAACTGAATGGCCGCCACAAAGTTCTTTGCCGTCCACGATTTCGAAATCCGATCCGGCCCCGCCAGTACTGTCCACCCATGAAGTTGCTGATTCTGAGCAGTCGCGTCTTCAGAGCTAAGTTTAGGAACTCCGCCTTCACACGGCACGCACTTTATCGAACAAAGCTGTTGAGCTGTTGAAGTGTTAGACACGTGATCACTTTCAATGAATTTGCAAAGCTGTAATGCAGGTACAGCGGGCGACCGGTCGGAATGACAAACAACGTTGACTGAACGCCTGGGCGTCGACAAAAACCAGCAAAAACAAATGAAGTCACCACGCAATCGCGTACTGGCAACCATCATCCTCCATTCATGGGCGAACGCCCTGAAGACCCGTTGTGATAGTGTAGTCGATCTCCGGCAAACCATCAGTTGCAAAATCCGCCGATCGCTGTGGAGTGAAGCAAAACATGCCGCACATGTCATTTATCGGGAAATTCAACCACGCTGACTTATCCCAGGAAGTTAAACGCCATCTGCACCAAAATCCCGTTTTCGCCTACGTTTCGACCACAGACCTGATCGGTATTTCTCGCGGAGATAAAAAGATGTTTCGTTTCGGAATTGCAATCGTTGCGATGCTCGCCCTGCTGCCCTCCGAAGTTTCAGCTCAAGGGCTGCGAGTTTCCACCGTTGTCTACGACGCCAGTCGTCTTGATTCCACTGGCAAAGAACCGGTTGTATCCAGCAACTTTTCACTGTTTCATACCGGGCGAGTCTACGACTATGTCGAAGCTGCGGGCGAAGTTGTCATCTTTGAACCAGCGCTGAAACGCTTTACCGTTTTAAACTCCGCTCAAGGGGTCTACACAACCATTGCGTTTGCAGAAATCAAACGGCTGCTGGACGCTCGCGAACCGAAGACTCAACAATACATTGCCGACCTGATCAACCGGCAGTCTGGCGAAGCTGAACGAGCGGCCAAAATGCTGAAGTTTCAGCTGCACCCAAGCTTCGAAACAAAGTTTGATGCAGCCAACGGCAATCTGGTGCTCTCAGCCGAATCGTGGAAGTACTCCGTCAGCACGCGAGAATGGGCCGAACCAGAACAGATTGAAAAATATCTCACCTACACAGACTGGACGGCAATGCTGAACTGTGTTCTGCACCCATCCAGCATGTTTCCGGAACCGCGCCTCGCCTTGAACGAAGAACTTCGAAAGCTGAACAATCGCATGCCAGTCATCGTTCACCTGGACCTTCGTCCGGATGAGCGCCGAGTGCTAAGAGCAGAGCATCAATTTGTACTGAACCTGACAGACAAAGACAGATCACTGATCAACGGCTGGAATGAAACGCTCAAATCCAACGACCTTAAGAAGCTTCCTTTTCGCGGCTATCAGCAAGCAGTGCTGATTTCACAGAACAGATAAATCAACACAACCTGCTTACCAGACAATGGTAGTCACAGGAATTGCGGGCTATCCAATCCTCTGCTTAGCCACCGATTGAATACATTGGCCGATCGGGTTGAACAAAGTCCGCGGAGTTGATTTGATGTCCGGCTTCCTTGGCAGCAATACACATCAACATTGCAGCCGCAATATCTTCATCTGTACCGTCGTGTCGCAATAGATCACGAATATCCGACTCTTCATGACTAAACAGACAGTTGCGAAGTTTGCCATCAGCCGTTATTCGAAAACGATTGCAGGTCGAACAGAACGGCTGGCTGACCGAAGCAATCAAGCCAATTCGGCCAACGCCGTCAGCGAACACAAAATCGTTCGCGGGGGCATTCGGATTCGAGGAAGGTACCGGCTGCAGTTTGCCAAATTCCGCCTCAATGCGAGCCACAATGTCTGCGGCCAGCAGCACCTTTTCTTTTTGCCACTTACTGTCAGCATCCAGCGGCATAAATTCGATAAAGCGGACCTCTGTGTCAGTTTCACGTGCCAGCTGAGCAAATGGGATAATCTGATCTTCGGTCATCCCTTTCACGGCCACTGCATTTAGTTTGATCGGGCTGAAACCCGCCGCACGAGCTGCCTGGATGCCTTCAATAACTTTGTCATAGCTGTCTCGTCGAGTTACCCTCTTAAAGACTTCAGGATCCAATGCGTCAAGGCTGATATTCAGCCGTTGCAGTCCGGCGTCTTTCAATTTCTGAGCCTGTTCACCCAATAATACGGCGTTTGTTGTCAGGCCAATGTCAAAAATTCCGGGAATCGCCGCCAGTTTCTCAATCAACAAGTGCAGATCGCGACGCACCAGCGGCTCGCCCCCCGTCAATCGAACTCGATCGATTCCGACCGTTGTGCCAATGCGAACGACGCGTTCGATTTCTTCGAACGACAGCAGTTCTGTTCGTGGCATAAACTCCACGTTGTCAGCTGGCATACAATAGAAACAACGAATGTTGCAACGATCCGTTACGCTGATACGAAGATTGTTGTGAACTCGACCAAACCGATCGATCAGCCGGCGGGGCTCGTCAACTTTCGCAGATTGCGTCATTGTTTAGATTCCGATATTGTTGAACGTGCTGAATCAACAACCGGCGGCGATTTTTGCGTTGGGTGGACCCACTCCGTCCGCCCGTCAACATACAGTTCTTTTTTCCAGATAGGAACTCGCTGTTTCAAGGTGTCAAGCAGCCACTGGCCAGCCTCGAAGGCTTCCCGCCGATGTGCGGAACTAACGGCCACCGCAACGGCAATTTCGCCCAATTCCAGCTTGCCCGTCCGATGAACAATGGCAACATCCTGTAACGACCAGCATTCGCATGCTTCAGACTTCAGCTGTTCCATCGCCTGAATGGCCATTGCCGGATAAGAATCGTACTCCAGCGACGCCGTGTGAACGTCGCCAGTGAATTCTCGAACAGTCCCCAGAAACAACACAACAGCACCTGCATTATGCGAACGCACCGCTTCTGTGACTTGCTGATAGTTGATCGTTTTTTCGGTAAGTTTAATCATTGTTCTGGCAGAAGTGTACAAGTTACGCCAGCAGCTTAACCTGGCTGAAGTTCAATTGCTTGCCGTCAGCCAGCTTTTTCGCCAGCGATGTATAACCAGTAGTCTTAACTACTGATAGCGTCTTTTCGCAGTTCAAAAGGACCGAAGGATCAACGGCTGGTATGCTGACAAAACGTTTCTGGAGATGACGTACCAGCCACTCTTTATCATCCCCCCAACAGCTTCTGCAAATCAGAAACACCAATATGCCAAGTCGCGTACAAACTCGATTCGCTTCTCAATCATGCATGTCAGATACCAAATTTGATCGTTACATGGTCTTAAGAATTATCGTGCGTTCCGGAATCCTGGGGGAATGAACTTCGTGCAACTTACCGTCTGCACTTTCGGCAACAAACACGCCTCCGATTCTTGCGTTAATCGTCAGCTTTCGTTCTGGTAGTAATCTTTTGCCCTTTCCGCGACGCCCCTGCGGTGTGATGGGATAGATGGTTACCACGGAATTGGTTTGGTTAGAAAAGGAAATCGCGGCGGGCTCGCGATTCGGTTCCGGACTGGAATGAATCTCAGGAACCATCACCAGCGGCCGGCGAGGATGAGTGACGATCAATTGTTGAGTCAATTCAGAAATCAACTCTTCAGATGCGGTGTCAATGATGTTTACGGTTTCATCGTGCCGATCGCGGTGATCATACAACTCACGCGCCGTCACTTCGCCAGTTGCAAAACTTCGCCATTCGACAAACCTGTGGGACTCGGTGCGAATCGAATAGCCCATGTACTCGCTGTTATTCAGCTTGCGATAGTATTGACTGGCCGCCGCATCGTGAACTCTTGAACTCACGTCTTCCAGAACAGGCTTCAAACTGCGCCCATCGACAAACTCGGGAATGTCAATCCCCGCCAGATCACACAATGTAGGGTACACGTCCAGCAATTCGACCAATTGATCGGACTGCTTTCCGGCTGCTGACAAGCCGGGGCCTGAGATAATCAGAGGCACGCGAGCGTCGATTTCGTAGTTCGACATTTTCCCCCAGCCACGATGTTCTCCCAGCTTCCAGCCATGATCGCTCCACAGCACAACTATCGTATTATCTGCTAACCCTTCATCATCCATGGCGGCCAACAACCTGCCGATCTGAGCATCGACGTAGCTGACACACGCGTAATAGGCATGCATCAAATGCCGCGACTTCTCATGCGAAATTTCGCGGTCGTCCCACGGTTGCGGGAAATCAATCAAATCAACGTAATGCGAAAGCTCGCTGTTATTCGCCAACGCATATTTCGGAGTGTTCGCGGTAACGGATTGGCCAGTAAGCACGGGCAGCTTAGCTGCGTCATGCAGGTCCCAGTATTTCCTGGGGGCCACCCATGCCAAATGAGGTCGAATGTATCCCATTGCCAGAAAGAACGGCTCTGCAGTTTTCCCAAGTCGTTGCATATCTTCAATAGCCATGTCCGTTTGAGCACCGTCAAGCAGTTGGCTGTCAACAACATCGGGAGCTCCTGTACTGGGGCCTCTTAAATTGTTCTTCCGCCAATCATCTGACGGCAGTGACGAACTCACTTTGGCCACGTTTTCCTTCGTGCCTTCCGGATAATGATAAGGCAGCGGCGGAAGGTCGCGAATCGGTTCGCTCCAGGATTGCGGATCGGGTGTGGGATTGTGATAGATTTTCCCGTGACTGACCGCCGTGTAACCAAACTTGCGAAACCACTGTGGCAGCGTTACCGCATCGGGCTTGGCTTCGCGAAAATGAATGGGCAACGTCCAAACTCCCAGATTGTCTGGACGAAGGCCGGTCATCAGACTGGCACGAGAAGGATTGCATACGGCCACTTGACAGTAGGCTCGATTAAACTGCACACCGTTGCTTGCAAGTCGGTCGATGTTGGGAGTAATCGCGTGAACATCGCCGTAGCAACCAATTGAAGGCCGCAGGTCATCCACGGCAATAAACAAAACGTTTGGTCGCGATTGCGAACTGTCCGGTTCCTGCCCGTCAACTGCCGAACACCACTCAAACGCTCCCGAAAATGCAAACAGGAAAACGAAGGCCAGTCGCCAAAAGTAATTGTTCATCGCAAGCCTTTACGCACTTGTTTAAACGTTCAGGTCTTCTGAGTTCACCCGATCAGAGTTCACCAAGAAGGTTACACAAATCACTTCCATCATCGCAGCCACGCTGCAAAGTAGAATGCCATTCTTCGGCAAATTTTATCGGGGCAGCTTGCAGACAACTACGCAACAGAATTCGATGAACTCACCTGCATGCAAAATGGGGCACGTCAGGTGATATATTCTTCCCTCCAAAGCGAATTCAAGACTTCACACAAACAAATGAAGGAGATCGTTCGACAGTATTTTTCTCTGAGTTGAAGGTCTGCAGCGTCTATCCAACGCGCATCTGATTATGAGGCGACACGGCCACTTCGGTGGCCCAATCATGGCACACATGTCGCTCACTTCAGAACGGTCACCGGCATAAAAAACTGAGCATCGCTTCAGCATTTCAGCCTGCAACCCACTGCAGTTCAGTTATTACGCCTGAGGCCAAATCAAAAAAGGCCAATGAATTACGGGAAATCCGTGAATTCATTGACCTTCAGTTTCGCAAAAGTGCTCTGGAGAGGACTCGAACCTCCACGGGGTTACCCCCACATGCCCCTCAAGCATGCGTGTCTACCAATTCCACCACCAGAGCAAATTTTTTATACGTTGGCTTCGGGAATTAACACTCTGCTCCTCGAAACCAAACTCTTGAGTTATCGCCATCTGGCGGCTAACGCGAGAGCCGGGAAGGTTACAGCTGATTGCGTTTGGCTTCAACCTCCAGAACGACCTTAGTCTCATCAGCTCGTGTTTTTGCTCAGCAGAACCGAAATCTCCGCTACGCTTCGCACAAGTACCAGCATCTTCAACGAATCAGACGAGCAACTTTGCGAACCCGACTGTTAGTGTCCGGAAAGACCTCTTCTTCCGCTATGGCGGAAGAAAAGAACCAAACCGCTGTCCTGATGAATCCCCGTAACATACGACAGATGTTGAACACAACCTGTTTACTCTCAACACGTTACGCTCCACGAAAAAGGCAAACACGTTCCGAATTCGACTGTTGGCATCAATTGTGCTTGTCAGGGCAGGGTAAGCGTTTACGCGATTGACCACCCCCGCAATCTTCGACCGGCACCCTCAGTGACTTCTGTTGCAATTTCAAACCTGATTCCAAGCCCCCAAAACGTTGGCACTCCGGATTCGTCCAGGCCTGCGAAAGTGGCACAGACCGAGTCTACTCGCTCAAATCGTCGTAACCGCGACGTTGCTGGCGACGAACAGGACGAGGTCTCGTTTGAATCAGTTTTACAGCAACAACTGCCGCCTGAACCACGAACCACCGAAGTAAAGACGACATCAGTCACAGAAGGGGACAGCCCAACAGACTCAAACTTAGCAGCCACAAGTCTGGAACCGCCACAGAACCGGACTGCTAATTCAGGCGAAGCGGTTGAACTGCTAAGCGACAACGCTGCCGCAACGTCGATACCTACGCCGACGACCGAAACTGTTAGCGAAGCAGTCGCCAATCCGATCAACCAAACTCCGATCAACCAACGCATCGAATTACCTGCGTCAGACGTCCTGTCGAACTCAACCATTGTCGACAGCGAGTTAAGTGAAACGACATCAACTTCGTTGTCGTTGTCGCCCAATTCCGGTGTCGACCGTGCAGTGGACCAAACAGCGACGGTTGCAACAGACGTCAGCACCTCAGAATCGACTGATCTGGAACAAGTCACTTCCGACCGCACCAATTCGTTTCCGGCCGTAGTATCAACATCCGAGATGAATACCGGGAAAGACAAACTGCAGAACAGTGGCACCAACGAAATACCGGTTGCTGGCTCGTTCGCGGAATCAACTGAAGTAGCGCAATCTGATTTGCGTCTGCCAGATAATCCTCAGACAAACAGCGTCCCCCCAACCGCACCTAAATCTGCATTCAACGAAATATCCGCTCAACAAACGACTATCGCAAAGACAAGCGTCAGCATTGAGACTCCCAATGCGATTGATCTAAAGGCCAACCAACAAACGCAAACTCAAGTTCTGCCAAACGATGAACTGGCTGCCTCTGCAGAGAACAAAGCAACGGCCAAGTTCGATGCATCAACAACATCCGGTGATACCAGCGAGGTAACGGTTGGCCCGGTTGAAGCAGTTCAGGAGTCCGAAACCATAGCCTCCGCGGAAGACTCACCACTACGACGCGAACAGAAAACAGACCAGCGAACCGGACAGAAAACACTGCGTGGCACAGATGCCACATCTCGGCAACAAGCACAACCAGACACCTCAGCAACGCAGTCGACCGCGCAAACACCGCTTTTGGAATCGATCACTCGCGGCCTTGATTTGTCGCAAAGAAAAAAATCAGACCACGAAGGAATCTCCATTGGCCAGGAACTGACGTCCAGCGTCCACGAATCTTCAACGTCCCAAACCCTTTCCATCAACAACAACATCGATGCACCGACGAGCACTGTTTCGCTAACGACAGCCACAACGCGAAGTGAACGTCCAACGCCATTGCTGCAACAGGTGTTTGACGCTGTCAAAGACGGCATCAGCACAAACGATAATTCACGGTCAATCACTGTTCGGCTACGTGACCCATATGTTGGCGACTTACAAATTCATCTTCAGCGTCAGGATGACAGCACACTTGTGAAAGTTGCCGCAGCAGACGACGTCATTTTCGCAATGCTCTCGTCTCGATCCGGCGAACTTGGAGAACAGCTGAAAGCAAGTGACCTGCAGCTACAGGAAATCTCACACATCTCAGGCAGCCTTTCCGATCAATCTCGTTTCGACCAGGCAGCATCGGGGCACCAGGAACGACAAAGTTCAGCAGAAATGCAACGACAACATCACAGATCATTTCGCGCTCGGCAGCCATCAACCGCACAGGGTGACGTTCCAGACGCCGTCCTCAACACCAAGATCAGCTTTCGCGCTTAGAGTCAGAAACAAAGGATATACCAATGGCCGAAGCATTTTCAGCGGCGCTCGGGCAGAGCCAGTTTCTGGATCTGTTTGTCACTCAACTTCAATACCAGGATCCACTTGAACCAACACAGCAGGGTGATTTTCTAGCCCAACTGGCTCAGTTTTCACAGGTGGAAGGGCTGGAAAAGATCAATGCAAAATTTGACAACCTGCTCACCCTTGGGCAGCTTTCTGACGGCAGCAGCTTGCTTGGCAAAGAAGTCACCAGCAAGACCGGACAAACGGGCATCGCCAGAGAGATATCAAACGACGATGGTCAGGTGCTTGTCAATATTGGGGGAACGCTTGTTCCGCTCGCCGACATTTCCACGATAAAATTTGTCGGAGAACAAAACCTGTTGCCCACGGCAGACTTCTAAACTCAGGCGAATCAGCAACGTGTTCCAGTGATGGATCACCGAAAAAAAATGAAACACAATCTGGAAGCAGCGAACGGCTTGTCGTTACCGCGACTTGCAGCAAATGCCAATCAAGCGAGTACGTGAATGAGCAACATGAAACATGGTAACCGGATGTGACACCGATGATGAACACAAACAGCTTCAGCTGACGCATAGAGCTGAGACGATCTAATCTAAGTTAACTTAACACTGTCGAATTCTTTGTCGGAAGGGCAAGAGTTTGGCACCTGAAATTCAGAAACCGAACAATCATGGGAAATTCATTACTCACTGGCATCTCCGGGCTTCGCACTCATCAGGAAATGCTGTCTGTCATTGGCAACAATCTAGCCAACGTCGACACCACATCGTTCAAGGCTTCTCGCATCCTGTTTTCCGACCTGATTTACCAATCACTGCGTGAAGGATCCTCGTCGTCCAGCGGACTCGTCGGCAGCGTGAATCCAATTCAAGCGGGAAGCGGCGTGCAGGTTTCGCAAATCGACCTGGACCTTGCTCAGGGCAATCTGGCACAAACGGGACGCCCAATGGACGTCGCCCTCGAAGGCGACGGCTACTTTGTTTTGCAAGGTCCCGATGGTCCGGTGTATTCCCGAGCTGGCGCGTTTGGGGTCGATCAGGAAGGAACTCTGGTTGACCCGGCGACCGGGGCGCCCGTTCAAAGATACGGAGAAATTGGTGAACCAGACGGAGTCAACCCAGGCTATCAGGTAAACGGAGACAACCGCATTCGAGTACCGCTGGGTTCCAGAATTGCCGGTAAAGAATCGACAACACTGGATGTAAACGGTCAGATTCCCCGCGTTGCCACAGCAACCGTCGCCCATGTGCTTACCAGCGGCAGTCCGTTCCTGACAAGTTCTGCTTTAGCGACGACCGGAACTTTGTTAAACGATCTGGACATTAACATCGCCCCGTACACATCCGGGGACCAGATTCGAATTACAGGAACTGACGTCGATGGCAGTTCTGTGGTTTCACGATACAGCGTGGGGCCCACCACCACCATTGGCAATGTACTTGACGAAATCCGAGCCTCGTTTCCAGGAGCGACAATCGACTTTGTTGATGGCAAGTTTGTCGCTACTGCCAACACAGCCGGACTATCAAGCCTGAACATTCGTCTGGACGACGAAGTCCCGGACACAGGCACAGGATCCAGCGCATTCTCCGACATTCCAATGGTTGACGACGTGGAAGGCACCGTTGCCACAAGCGTCTCGTTCACATCAAGTCCGATCTATACTCCACGCGGCACTTCGTACCAGATGGACATGAACATTACGAAGCAACTGGATGGAACATGGACACTGACGGCAACAGTCGATCCGAGCGTTGGAACCATGACAGACGGATTGATCACGGGGATCAGATTTGCAGACGACGGCAGCTTAATTCAACTAGGCGGCACCGGACTCGGCGACATCGACCTGACAGTCGACCTTAAAGAAGCGGTCGCTAACCAGACGGTTAGCGTCTCACTGGGGGATATCGGTACACTAAACGGACTTTCGCAAACTGGCGACTTCGGTTCGGCCCCACTGGCAGAAGCGGACGGCTACAGCAGCGGCGTATTTGAACGAGTCAGCATTGATGCTGACGGGATGATGTTTGGAGTCGCCGATAACGGCGTGCGATTTGAACTTGCTCAACTGGCAATCGCGTCCTTCAGCAACCCGAGCGGTTTAAAAAGCGTCGGTGGAAACACATTTGCATCAACACTTGCCAGTGGCACAGCCAGAGTTGGAACGGCTCTAAGCGGTGGACGCGGAACAGTAAGAGCAGGGCAGTTGGAAGATTCAAACGTGGACCTGACCGTTGAATTTACGCGTTTGATCATTGCTCAACGAGGATTTTCTGCCAACGCAAAAACGATCACCGTCACTGACGAAGTTTTGAAGGAACTGACGAATATCATCCGTTAACGCAGGTAACGCTTACGCCCGGCAAACGGCTTAGGCAGCTTGCCGGACGTCACGGACTTCAGTATCAGAAGCTGACAATCGAACCCGGCTGAATAGCATTTTTCGGCAACGGATGCTGGTCATCGAACACTCTCATTGTTTCGACACTTTCAAGCACCGTTCCGCTTTCGTCGAACATTCCGGTTTGTGAATTGACAAGTCCCGTGGAATCAAGTTTCAGGTGTTTCACCATAAATGGGTACATGCCCTGACGTTTCTTAACCTGGTAGCCGTGATCTTCTTCGGGGAAATGGCGATTTTCTACGTTGTCAGCGTTTCCGAACAATTTGTAAACGCTTTGAATGTACGGAAATTCAACCTCGGGAGTGTTCTTTGTCCAGTCTCCTCCAACCGATACCAGAAGCATCGGGCGAGGAGCCGCCAACGCGGCGATTTCTACGTTGCTTGTTTCCAAAGTCGCAGTCTTGTGGATCGGCATGCCACTTTCACAAGTGCAGCCTCCAAAGAAATGCGCGGAAACCATGACGACTGGTACTGACACTTTCACTCGTTCGTCAATCGCTGTCAGAAGGAATGTTTGAGTTCCACCGCCCGAACACCCGGTGACAGAAATTGAATCGGAATCGACATCGTTTAGCGACTGCAGAAAATCGATCGCTCGAACGCTGCTCCAGGTTTGTAGCTTCATCACCTGCGGATGCTTATGACTCCAGCCGTACGCTTCAGAGTCTCCAAAGCCAACCATATCGTAAGAAAAAACGACTGCCCCCATTCTGGCCAGTGTCGCACATCGATATTGCTGATCGTGCCGCAGTCGCCCGCCATCGCGGCCAGTGGCATGCCCGTGAGGACACAGCACCCCGGGAAACGGTCCGGTGCGATCAATCGGACGATACAGATTCCCATAGACCAGGAACCCTGGGCGCGCTTCAAACGCAACGGATTCGACCGAATAGCCAGGATAGACGCGACGCTTATGAATGATTGAATTCAGTGGCGTACTTTCGGGCAGTGGATTCAGCTGCACCCCTGTCAATATCTGCTGCCGAATCGCGGACGCTCGCAGCTTCCATTCGCTTAAGTTCGAATAAGTGCTCGCGAATCGATCCAGCTGACGTACGGCGTCGGCTTCTGATTGATAATTGCCAACACACAAAGTTACTGCAGGTAACTTCAGTTCCTCTTTCTGCTGCTGCTGCGCGCTGATCTGAGCCGCAGAAATGGTGACCAACAGAAGTGGCAGAATCGAAAAGGGTATCGATCGACGAAGAATCATAACGAGGCTTTCATTGGGAAGAGCTGCAATAAAGTACGTGTCTGTTCGTCGGTAAATGTTCGTCGACAAAAGGCAAAGCAGACTGACTGCAGAGTGAATTCGGGGACTTATGAACGCAGTTGCGTTTGGGGTGGGCAAAAATCAAGTGTGACGTACTGCGTAAATGACTATCTGTGTAATAGAGAACAAATTGCGCTAACAGGCAACCATTCAGGTATTTCCAGGCATCGAGCCCCACGGAAATCCGCCGCTCGGGCAGCGAGTTGCTGTAAGCGCATCGCCGAAAACCTTACGCAACCGGCAGACTTCGATCGGCACAGTTTACCAGAACTTCGCGACACTCGCTGAGCGTACTCAACATTAAAAGTAACTGACGTTGAGGCTGGAATTATTCCGAGGTGGGCCAACCGGGCGTGATACGTTTCGTTGGCTTTCAGATTGACACCATACGATTCACTTCCCAAAAGCTGCGGGCCATTTCCTTCATCACTAATTGTTCCGGAATGCAAAACATCCATGAGGACTCTTACTCAAATTATAGCCACCGTTACCTTGCTGGCGTTCGCTTGTGTAATCGCACAGGCAGATTGCAATTGCAGCAACAGCGGAACGATGGCTGTGACCGGTGTGGAGGTGCCGGTCGTTCCGTTTGGATCCAACGTGCCGCTTGTTGGGTATAACTATTTGATGGCAAGCCAATTTGCGAACATCAGTCGTTCCAATTCAGCCGTCCACGAACCTCATCCGATGCCGGCAGATGGACGCCGATATCCGGTCTTTCCTGCCGGCACCGGCGTTTACAATGAAGTAGGCCTTGTTCCTCAGGTTCCAGGAACAATTGGTCAGACTTACCAACGCAGAACACATGCAATACCTGAAGATAAGCACCCTAGACTTGGCATGTTGGCTGTGCGTGATCAAGGAACCGTAAAGCACCTGTCCGTTCAAAGAATGAGCGGATTTCGCATGAAGGAAGATGTTTGGCTGTACGAAACAGACAAACCGCTCACGTCATGGACGGAGAACATCGTGCGAATTGAAGCACGGCAGGAAGCTGAAGACGTAGAGCCGTACAAAACGATGTTTGTGCGACTAATCCCCGGCCGCCTTGTCTATCTGGATTTTCACTGATGCAGGTAACCCCGCTGATTGAAGGTTGGTGAGCTGTTCACCACCGCCCCTTGCTCATCAACATTGAATGAACGTCGTTCCTGAAGTCTCACACGTTGAAACTTAGCTGTATTCCAAGGGCCAAATCAAACGTCCAGTCGCTACTCTCGTTGGGAGAACTCGCCTATGGTCAATTTGTTTACGTGAATCCACGGATACGAAATCTGCAACTCAACAACAATGATGACGAGTCAGCAGCGTAGCTGGCCCGATGTCAGAAACTTGTCGCAAGTCTGACTCAACAAAAACATAAACGGCAGCCTGAGTTCGTCTCAGGCTGCCGTTTTTCGTTTGCTTCTGTGATCCAACTCAGGCACAAGCCTATCAAGTCGATTGCAGGAAACCGGCAAGGATTTGCTTTGTTCTTTTGAAGAGCCGGTTTCGGACGTTTTTCGTGAGCGGATTCATGTTGGTGAATGAGTCAGCCAGATTGACAATGATCTGATAGCGACTTCGCGTTTCTGCGTCCTTGATTTTTCGCATGTGTTTTTAGCACGTTCTTTTCCCACAGCTGCTTTGTCCATTCACAACAAGAATGCCCCCAACCTGCTAACTCCAATTCGGAAATCACCAACAGCGTCCCTCAATTCCACAAGTTCATCCAGCTTCTGATTTCCGATGACACAGTCTGCGAAAGAAGGCAGCGATTTCGCGATCACCGTTATATCCGGAACAGCACGGTTGTAGACCAGATGGATTCAAATTTCACCTGACGGATTGCCGTTCCTGACGCAAAAGCACTCAGAATCGTTCGACTTTTCCAGAACGTGTCGTCGTACGATCGAATCGAAGGCCGCAGCTGTTTATGTAAAGGCCATGGCGTGACCAGTGCAACGCATACAATTGAAACTCGAAACAACCGCACGCATGGTTTAACCAAACATGCGAGCTGCGCCACGTGCATAGGTCTCCCGAGTCGGCAGGGCCTAGAGCAGGAAACTCATACTGATCCCGTGAGGCATCCGGCGGATGCAAGTCAGCGAAGACTGACACCCAACCTGCCTCTGAACATCGTACTGATTGTTGCGGGTTGCATTGCTGTTGTTGCAGGCATCGTGGGCATCATTTTGCCGGGACTTCCGACAACGCCTTTCCTTTTGCTTGCCAGTTGGTGTTTCTCGCGGTCGTCACAAACGATGCACCGAGCTCTGCACTCGGCACCATGTCTGGGCGCGGCATTGACACGCTGGCAGCAACATCGGGCTGTGACACTGCGAGTTAAGGCGACAGCAGTGGTGATGATGCTGGCCACGGTCTTCCTGGCCGTGATATCGGACACACTGCCGGCATTCGCAAAGTGCATGATCGCAGTTGTCGTGATCTGCGTCATGGTTGTCGTATTGCGACTCCGGACATTAAACGCGATTGATATGCAGCGATCGTGAGCGCGCAGGGTTGCCGAAGCAGGCGACACATTCACCGCCGCGACCAAATCACCTTGTCTCGATGAAACGCTGCCCCGCGAGGGTATACCCGTGCCCGTACACCGCTGTTTTGGCATCAATTTGAACAGCATGGGGGAACACGTCCAATTGCGCAAAAAATGACACGATGGTCCGCTTTGGAAGCAAGCCAAATTAGGAGTCTTCGATCAGATCTGGCAGATGGCCGCAATCCCTGACGGCCGTCATCATTAAAACCCACGAGGATTGCCGTTGTGGAAATGCTAGACGAAATTGTTTCTGAGTTTCTTGTCGAAAGCTACGAGAGTCTGGATCAACTGGATCGTGACTTGATGGCGTTGGAAGAATCGCCTGATGATCGCGATCGCATGTCCAGCATCTTTCGCACAATTCACACGATCAAAGGCACGTCGGGTTTCCTGGCATTTCCTCACTTGGAAAAGGTGGCTCATGTTGGTGAGAGCCTGCTGGTTCCACTGCGTGACGGTGAGCTGAGTCTGAATAACGAGATCACTGACGGATTGCTCGGCATGGTCGACGCGATTCGTGGAATTCTGGCGCAGGTTGAAACGGATGGAACCGAAGGCGATGAAGAATTCGCGGCGCTGATCGCACGACTCGAAGAACTCCGCTGTCCTTCAGTCACTCAACCTGCGGCTCCCGCGGCCGCGGAACCCATCGTCGAGCAGCCTGAAGCAAAACCCAAAGCAGCGAAAAAAACACCGGCGCGTAAGAAGTCGTCTGCGAAATCGGCCGCCACCACTACAAAAACAACGCGACGCTCGACTAAGAAAGCAGCTCCTGCGGCTTCTGTTGCCGACGAGTCGCCAGACGAAATCCCTGAAACTGAAGTTTCGGAGTCGATCGATTCAGCGGACGCTCAGGAAAACAAGATCCCGGAACCACCAGTGGTTTCCAAGTCTCGAGCCGTTGCTGCACCGGTTGTCGCCGTCAAAAAAACAAACGAAGCGTCGCTTGCTGCAGCAGACGCCGGCAATGAGCAACAGTCGTCTCTGGCAGATTCCAGTGTGCGGCTGGATGTATCGTTGCTGGACAAATTGATGAATCTTGTCGGTGAACTTGTGTTGTCGCGAAATCAGATTCTGCAGTTCGCTCAGAATTCAGAAGACGCTGCAATGATTGCCACGTCTCAGCGACTGAATCTGATCACCACAGAACTTCAGGCGGGAGTCATGAAGACTCGCATGCAGCCAATTCGTAATGCCTGGTCCAAGCTTCCACGCGTCGTTCGCGATCTTTCGATCAGCTGTGGCAAACAGGTTCAGGTTGTCATGGAAGGTGCAGAAACGGAACTTGACAAAACAATTCTGGAAGCGATCAAAGATCCGTTGACGCACATCGTCCGCAATTCTGTTGATCACGGCATTGAACCGGCTGATGTTCGCAAAGCAAATGGCAAGCCGGCACAGGGAACTCTGTGGCTGCGAGCGTACCACGAAGGTGGCCAGGTCAATATCGAAATTGCTGACGATGGCGGTGGTATCGGCCTTGATCGCGTTCGAGAGAAGGCGATTGAGAAGGGACTGGTCACTGCGGAACAGGCAGCGGCGATGTCTGACCATGAATCGACTCAGCTGATCCTGCTGCCCGGGTTTTCAACGGCTGCCAAGGTCACAAATGTGTCTGGCCGTGGTGTCGGGATGGATGTTGTCAAAACCAACGTCGAAAAAATCGGCGGCACGCTGGAAATTCAAACAAGACCAGGTCAGGGCACAACGCTACGCATCAAAATTCCGCTCACACTGGCCATTATCCCGGCTCTGATCGTCAGCACAGATGGTGAACGCTATGCGATTCCTCAGGTCAGTCTGCTGGAACTTGTACGTCTGGAAGGTGAACAGGTTACGACAGGTATTGAATACGTTCACGGTGCTCCGGTGTATCGTTTGCGAGGCAAGTTATTACCGCTGGTATATCTGAGTCACGCTCTTGGCACACATTGTTCAGCAGACTCACGCGAACAATGCGAATACAGAGACGACTCCAATAACGGCTGGGATGTTGACTTCGTTATGGCTCGCAGCAAGCACCTGGCATGGAAGGGACGACTTCGTGCTTATCTTGACGGACGCGAAACGATGAGTCTGGATGAAGCAGTTTCTCCGCGAGCGTGTTCGCTGGGCAAATGGCTGTACGACGAAGGCATGCGTGACTTTGGTCATCTGCCGCAGGTCGTCCAGCTTGAACGACTTCATGCCGATATGCATGCTGCTGTTGGCAAAGTGATACAGCATAACGAACAGGGTGATAAAGCTGGTGCAGAAAAACATCTGCTGGATGTGGAATCGTTGTCGCACCACACTGTCGCCATACTGGATGAACTGAAGCAAACCGCTGAAGGAAACGGTGCGATCAACATTGTTGTGCTGCGTGCGAATGATCGTGAGTACGGGCTTGTTGTTGATCGAGTTAATGATTCGGCTGAGATCGTGGTGAAGCCACTAAGTCGTCAGCTAAAAGGTCTGAGCGAATACGCCGGAACAACCATCATGGGCGATGGGCGTGTGGCTTTGATTCTGGACGTGATGGGACTGGCGGTTGCGTCAGGATTGACGGCCGACCTGCGAAACTCTGACCACACCGGCATCGCAAAAGATATCACCGCAACGACTACAGAAACACAGACGCTGCTGGTGGTCGATCTGGGTGACACTCGCCAGTTTGCTCTACCGACTTCGATGGTCGCACGACTGGAAAAAGTTTCGAGTACCGCGGTTGAGATGACTGACAATCGTGAAGTCATCCAGTACCGCGGAAAGATCCTGCCAATCGTTCGCCTTGCCAACGTGTTTGGTGCTTACGGCAGTCAGATAGAAGAACCACATGAACTGCAGATCATTGTGTATTCCGAACAGAACCACAGCTGCGGATTTGCAGTCAATCAGATCCTGGACATCGTGGAAACGAAGTTGAACCTGACGGAGGACGACGGGCAACACAGCGACAAACTGCTGGGAACGACGGTCATTCACGATCGAGTCACCGACGTGCTGAATCTATGCAGTCTGGCAAGATATTAAGACCGGCATGCTCCATGCCGGATCCCTGAAACCCAAACCCCGAAACTCGAAACATATGAGTAACACTCAACATCAATTTTGCACCTTTTACGTAGACGATTTGTTCCTGGGCATCAACGTGCAACAGGTTCAGGAAGTCATTCGATATCAGGAAATGACGCGCGTGCCACTGGCTCCTCCGGCTGTTCGAGGGTTGATTAATCTTCGAGGACAGATCGTCACGGCAATTGACCTTCGTTGCTGGCTGGGCATGCCGAAACGTAATCCGGATCAACTGCCAATGAACGTCATTGTGCGTGACGGCGGTAATGCTGTCAGTTTACTGGTCGATCGCATCGGCGATGTGATCGAAGTGAATGATGAATTTTTTGAGCCGCCACCGTCGACGGTTCAGGCCAGCCTGCGAGGACTGATTCAGGGAGCCTATAAGCTGTCTGACGAATTATTGCTGCTGCTGGATACAGGACGAGCACTTGCGGAATGTGATTCCCGTGGTGTTCCAAACAGTCGAATTGCGAGCTAGGACGTTTCCCGGCTTCTTTACCAGGTATTGATCAAGACAACTTTACCCTTCATCCACAGGAATGTTACCCCAATGACTCTGTCAACCGTTTCAAAAGTCTCATGGCTTCAACCAAAGAGACTGCAAACCAAGCTCTTAGTTTCCTTTCTCGCAATAGGCATGGTCCCCATGGTTCTTGTGGGATTATTGTCCTGCAGCAGTACGTGCAAAGTGATATTTGAACGTGCCGGTCAGCGGATGCAGTCCACATCCGTTGAAGTTGCCGACAAGATTGACCGCAATCTGTTTGAACGATTCGGCGATGTGCAGGCCTTCGCATTTAATCCAATGGCAGTGGAATCGCCGGAAAAAGCCACTGCTGCTGCCAATTTCTATACCGTGAATTACGGGTGCTACGACCTGATGATTATCACGAACACAGAAGGGCAGATCGTCGCCTGTAATACAGTGACATTCGAAGGAAAGCCACTTGATACAAGTAGCCTGGTAGGCAGAAGTGTGAAGGGGGAAGACTGGTTTCAGCAATGTATCAGCGGACAGATTTCCGAAGGGGAATCATTCACCAGTGATCTCGGTAAAGACCACGAAACCAGCCTGGCGTATCGCGATGAACGGATATCGTTGAACTATTCAGCGCCCATCCGCAACTCTGACGGAAAGATCGTCGGCGTCTGGTCAAATCGTGCATCGTTTGATCGCATTGTCGACAAAATCCGCACAGAACAGGTCGCCGCTCATAAAGCAGACGGTAACGACGTTGAGATACAAATCATTAACAACCAGGGACTTGCGTTAACTGATGCAGACCCAAAAGCTGTGATGAAGCTAAACGTCATCGATCAGGGAATGCAGTCAGCCATCCTGGGAGCAAAAGGTGAAACTGGTTTTGTGCAGGAAGTTCATGCTGGCAGCGATGTCACTCAGATAAACGGCTTTGCACAGGAAAAAGGCTTCGGACCTTTCCGCGGTTATGGCTGGGTGGTTCTTTCACGCTGGGATTCCAGTCCGGCCCTTGCTTCAGCAACGTCCATTCGTAATTCAGTGGCGATGGTTGGCTTTCTTTCAGCAATGCTGATTATTGCAATCAGCACGTGGGTGGCTCGCAGTATCGTCAAACCAATACAGGCAACGGCAACCGCGCTGGATGCTGTGGCCGCAGGTGACCTGACAGCTCATGTTGACATCGTCGGCAATGATGAAGTGTCTCATATGGGAGTTTCCCTGAACACTGCGGTTCAGGGCATCAGCACCGCTGTTGGCTCGACAAGTGTGGACTGGATTCAGGTTGCCGAACAGAGACGCGGAATGGTGGAAGCTGATGACAAGATAACTGCCATCAGCAAGGCTCAGGCGGTCATCGAATTCAATCTTGACGGAACCATCATCACTGCGAATGACAACTTCCTGAACACCCTCGGATATTCGCTGGCGGAAATCCAGGGCAAACATCACAGTCTGTTTATGGAAGACAGCCAGAAGAATGCAGTGGAATATCGCGAATTCTGGGCACGTCTGAATCGAGGCGAAAGTGTGACGGGCGAATTCCGTCGCATCGGTAAAGGGGGCAGGTTGGTTGTCATTCAAGCTTCATACAGCCCCATCACTGACACGAACGGCAAGCTTGTCAAAGTCGTCAAGTATGCAACCGACGCTACCAAGCTGGCCGAGCAACGAACAGAAGGAAATCTGCTGCGACGAATCGTCAATGAATCCGAAGCGGCGTTTATGTCTGTCGATCGCGACTTTGTTGTGACGTACGTCAATGCCACAACCAAATCGATGCTCAGAGAGAATCAGGACGTGTTCCGATCACTGTGGCCGAAATTTGATCCTGAGAGTATTGTCGGTTCAAGCATCGACCAGTTCCACAAGAATCCGCAACATCAGCGTCAGCTGCTGTCGGATCCAAGCAGGTTGCCTTACCGAACAGACATTCAGGTTGGCCCCCTGACCTTCGCGCTGACTGTCTCAGCTCAACGCAACGAGATAGGCGAGTACATCGGTAACGCCCTCGAATGGAGGAACGTGACTGAAGCTCGCAAGCTGGACGTACTCAATGCTGATTATAAAGGGCAGATCGCGGCTATCGACAAGTCTCAGGCAGTCATTTCGTTTGAAATGAACGGCAATGTGATTAGTGCGAACGAAAACTTCCTTTCAACTCTTGGCTACACCGCCGATGAGATCAAAGGCAAACATCACAGCATGTTTGTTGCGGAAGACGAACGTAACTCCGTCGAGTACCGTGAGTTCTGGGCGCAGCTAAACCGTGGCGAATATGCCGCCAAAGAATTCAAGCGAATTGGTAAAGGCGGCAAGGAGGTCTGGATTCAGGCTTCGTACAACCCAATTATGGATATCAATGGAAAGCCGACTAAGGTCGTTAAGTACGCGACGGACATTACGACTGAGGTCGTCGCACGAAAGAAAATGGCTTTGATTCTCGAACAGGTGAGTGAAAGTTCCGCTACTCTGGCGGCCTCTGCAGAAGAACTGACAGCCGTCAGTTCTCAGATGGCATCCAATGCAGACGAGACTTCCAGCCAGGCGGGTGTGGTTTCTGCGGCGTCTGAGCAGGTCAGCATGAACGTGCAGACCGTGGCCACCGGTGTCGAAGAAATGAACGCGGCGATTCGTGAAATCGCCAAGAACGCCAGCGATGCCGCTCGTGTTTCACAGGAAGCGGTTTCGACCGCAGCAACTGCGAATACCTCGGTCGGTAAACTGGGCGACAGTAGTCTGGAAATCGGTAAAGTGATTAAGGTCATTACCTCAATCGCTGAACAGACGAATCTTCTGGCTCTGAACGCCACCATCGAAGCCGCTCGTGCCGGTGAAGCTGGTAAGGGATTCGCGGTTGTGGCGAACGAAGTGAAGGAACTGGCGAAAGAAACTGCCAAAGCCACGGAAGACATCAGTCGTAAGATTGAAGCCATTCAGGGTGACACGCAGGGGGCGGTTGACTCAATCCGTGAAATCGGTGATGTCATCGCTCAGATCAACGACATCTCCAACACCATCGCCAGTGCTGTGGAAGAACAGACGGCGACTGCCAATGAGATGAGCCGCAATGTTTCGGAAGCTGCCAAGGGGACTGCTGAGATTGCTCAGAACATCACATCGGTGGCGATGGCTGCTCAGAACACAACTCAGGGTGCCGCCAACTGTCAGGAAGCAGCCGGTGAAATGTCTCGCATGGCGATCGATCTCCAGAAACTGGGTGGCAAACGTGGATCTGGTGCCAGTTCCGAACAGGCTGCCCTTCGAATGCTGGAAGAAATCAGCCAGGACACTCGGAGCGGTTACTCTGGCGGACGCAAGCCTGTCGGTAACCGATCGTAGATTGATTTGAATTTGCAGGGCGATGTTTATCGCATCGCCCTGCTTCATTTTTCCAAACATCGCGATGTTCTATCGCGACGGCTCGCTGCTCAAACTGGTCCCTGCATAAAGCAACCAATCTCATGCGAAAAATTCGCGTACTCATAGTTGATGACTCAGTCGTCATCCGCCGGCTACTAACGGAAATCCTTGCACACGATCCGGAAATCGAAGTTGTCGGAACTGCCGCCAACGGTCGCATCGCACTGGCCAAGCTGCCACAGGTCAATCCGGATCTGGTCACGCTGGACGTTGAAATGCCGGAACTGGATGGTCTGGCCACGCTGCCACTGCTGCGTAAAGACTATCCCAGACTTCCCGTGATTATGTTCAGCACCCTGTCAGAACGCGGTGCGGTGGCAACATTTGATGCTCTTGCTCGCGGTGCAAACGACTATGTGGCCAAACCAGCCAACGTCGGAAGTGTGGCGGCAGGCATGGAATCTGTCAGAGTTGAACTGATCCCAAAAATTAAGTCGTTGTGTCCGTTCAATGCTTCGGCCGTTCGACCACCGTCTGTCAGAACCATTCACAAAATCGCGCCGCCTCAATCGATGAGACAAATGCAACGGTGTGATGCGGTGGTGATTGGTTCATCAACCGGCGGCCCTCAGGCGTTACGTGCTGTCATAAAAAAACTGCCCGCGGACTTTCCTGTACCCATTGTGATCGTGCAGCACATGCCTGCCGTGTTCACTCGCCACCTTGCAAATCGTCTTCACCAGGACTGTGCACTGGAAGTCGTCGAAGCTAAGAATGGTGATGCGTTGCGCGCAGGAACAGTGTTGATTGCTCCCGGTGATTTTCATCTGGAAATTGTGCGACAGGGAGTCGCAGTGCGAACTATGATGAATCAGGGCCCCAAGGAAAATTCCTGTCGGCCGGCCGTCGATGTGATGTTTCGATCTGCTGCAAAAGTTTACGGGCCTGGTTGTCAGGCCGTAGTTCTGACAGGTATGGGACAGGATGGCAAACACGGTGCGGAAAGCATCATTCAGGCAGGTGGCACGGTGATGGCTCAGGACGAAACATCCTGTGTTGTCTGGGGAATGCCGCGAGCGGTGACTGAAGCCGGTCTCGCCAGTCAGGTGGTACCGTTGGATTGTGTTCCAGGTGAATTACTTCGTCGTGTTGCCATCGGTCGTCGAACAGCAACTTTCTGTGAAAGCCATTAATGTCAGTCGCAACTCTTACACCTGAAGCCATCAACTACGTCTGTACAACAGTCCGTGCCCGATCGGCCATTGAACTGGATGTTAGCAAAAGCTATCTGATTGAGGCACGGCTGGCGCCGGTTGCTAAAGACAATGGCTTTGACTCCATCAATGATCTGATACAGGCACTGCGAGGTCAACGCCAGCTGAAACTTGAGTCTCAGCTGGTGGAAGCCATGACGACAAATGAGACAAGTTTCTTTCGTGACCAGCATCCTTTTGAGACGCTGCGGAAGACGCTGTTTTCTGAAATCAAAACGCGTAATGCCGCCAGCAAATCATTGAACATCTGGTCTGCAGCGTGTTCAACAGGGCAGGAGATTTACTCCATTGCCATGCATCTGCGTGAACATTTTGCCGACCTTGCGTCGTGGAAAGTTCAATTGGTAGGTACTGACCTTTCCGACGACGTATTGAAACGTGCGGCGGAGGCCAGATTTTCCCAGATTGAAGTCAACCGGGGCCTGCCAGCTTCGATGTTGGTTAAACACTTTCAACGCAATGGTCTGCATTGGGAATTGAAACCTGAGGTCCGCAACATGGCCAGATTCATGAAGCTGAATCTGATTGAACGCTGGCCACCCTTGCCGGTTATGGACATCGTATTTCTTAGAAACGTGCTGATCTATTTTTGCCCCGAGACCAAACGGGCCATCCTTGAAAAAGTACGACGAGTCATGGCTCCGAATGCTGTCCTGTTTCTGGGAGCGGCAGAAACCACCATGGGGCTGGATGCGGGCTTTGAACGTGTCCAGTCAGATAACAGCGTTTACTACCGTCTGAAGTAGTCACTCCGAACTTTCAAAACTTAAACGACATTCCATTCAACAGGTTTCAATATGTACGCTTTAATCATTGATGACTCTCGCGCCATGCGACGAATCCTCAGCAAAATTGTTATGCCTCTTGGGCTGGAAGTTGTGGAAGCAGAAAATGGCCAGGACGGTCTCGATCGTCTTGAAGAAATGGAGCCACCTGAAGTCATTCTGGTCGACTGGAACATGCCGGTAATGAACGGACTGGACTTCGTTAAGACTGTGCGAGCGGATGGCCGTTATGCAAATCAGAAAATCATGATGGTGACCACGGAAACCGAGCCGGCTCAGATGGTTCGTGCATTAATGGCGGGCGTCGACGAGTTTGCAATGAAGCCATTCACGGCTGATGTACTGGTGGAAAAAATGAAGCTGATCGGGGTTCGCCTGCCGAACCCGGTAAGCAGCAACGAGTAATAGATAGAGCCCGGGACGTCATCCGAAACGTAGTTCGGGCGGCATGAGCTCTTCGAATGGATTTGAAGCAAAGAAACAAATGGCTGCTTTACCTGAACACGCATTCCTGGCAAGACCACCTGTTTTGGGCCGGTCGTGAAATTGAAAGAGAACAAATGATTGTTGATGTACCGACAATGGACCAGATCATCTCAAATGTTTTTGACGAGATGTTATGTATGCCGACGTCCCCCAGTGATTCCGGTCTTGAATGTTCTGTCGTTGGCAGGATTGTTGCGTCCATTCGTATTACCGGGGCCATGGAAAAGCTGATCGTTGTTGAAGCGCCCATGGCCACTGCAAGTCTGATCGGCGAAACCATGTTCGATGCGGAACACGACACGCTCCCGGAAGAAGAAATTCGCGATGCCGTTGGTGAAATCGTCAACATGATTGGCGGCAACGTAAAGGGTATGTGCGAAGGAGAATCCACGCTGTCACTTCCATGCGTTTCAGTGGAAAACAGCGAGTTGTCAATTCCGGATGGTGGCGAGCAAACCATCGTTAACGTCGCTGGAAGCCCCATACTGGTACGCTGGCACGATATGCCCGTAGCGACAGTCTAAGACACCGTTGACTTTTCCTCACAGATTACAAACTACCATTTTATCAATCAGGATCGAGACCATGAAAGTTCTTATCGTTGACGACAGCAAGGCCATGCGAATGATCGTCAAGCGAACACTGTCCCAAACAGATGTCGGCAAATGTGATGTTGTTGAAGCAGAAAACGGTGCTGAAGGCCTGGCCAAGGTTGCCTCGGAAAAACCGAATCTTGTGCTGTGTGACTGGAATATGCCAGAGATGTCTGGAATACAGTTTCTGCAGAAGCTTCGTGAATCAGGAAATCACGTAAATTTCGGATTCATCACGTCTGAAAGCGGTGCTGAAATCAAAACGCTTGCATTGGAAACAGGTGCTCAGTTCATAATCACAAAGCCATTCACGGCTGAGTCATTAAACTCCGCGATCTCGCCATGTGTCGCCTGATAAATCCCGAAGTCACCTTTTGAGGAAAGGTAAAAACATGTCTGTTTCAGCCATTCACGCTCCATCTCTGGACGACGTTGTCGACTTAATGCATGGGTTGTTTGCCCTGGAAGTCAAACCCTTCGCAAAGACGACTGAAGCAATATATTCAATCGCCGAATACGCCAACAAAGCGGGTGAAGTGGTCGGATACATCGGCTGTGACCTTGCTGGCGGATGCCGACTTGGTGCCGCTTTGACACAGGTGCCAGCCGGTCGCGTCGCCGAAGCTGTCGCCGAGGGTGCTATACCTGAAAGCCTTGTGGAAAATCTTAATGAGGTTTTCAATATCAGCGTCAACCTGATCGTTCCGGCAGATGGCAGCCGCGTCGTCTTCAAGCGTGCAGTTCACGGCAGCTCAGATGCTGAGTTCGCATCGATACGCGAAAAACTTGAGTCGCTGTCAAAAAGTGAATTCTGTTTTGATGTGGCACGCTACGGCGTCTGTCAGATGTTCGTAGCCAACTGATCGACGGAATGCGAAAAACGGTAACGGCGAGCGGCTCAGAATGGTCCTCGCCGGTTTTTCATCCGTACAAAGGTTCACCACGAGGCCCCAACCAATCATCAAAACGTTAAGACAGATCCGTTGTGCTAACGTTTGTACTGCCACGGAACCTACACCTGCCTAAGAAAGACCTCGCCCATAACGCGGAGAGATTCTTCCATACGAAGGGGACATACCCGTACCGGGGGGTGCGATGATTCGAATTTCTTCACCGATTGCAATGTTGGTTTTGCCCATAGTTGGGTTTGGATCACAAATCGATTCACAAGCGTCCTGCCAGAAAGTATGAAATGCCTGGCCTAAGTCATGAAACACTTGTGTTAAAACGGCATCTGACCTCCCCCCGCTGCCTCAGGATGTAGCTCGATTAAATGCGATCTTAAGCGATCCCGATTATGCAATTAAAGATGTTGCGCGGGTTGTCGAACTCGATCCCATTTTGGCTGCAAAACTTCAGCGAATGGCGAATTCAACGGTCTACGGACCTGGTCGCGTTGGTTCTGTGAATGAGGCCATTATGCACGTAGGTGGGGCACGATAAAATCTCTGGCAATCGCTTCCAGCGTCCGCCCGTGGGCCGATCTTAACCTGGAACCTTTCGGGTGAACGCCTCCTTCCTACTGGAAACATTGTGTAGCGGTTTTGTCGTTCGCAGAAGAACTGACCTGTCGGCCTGTCGCACAATTCGGAACTGACTTCTCCACGGCGGCATTGCTTCATGACTTTGGAAAATTGGTGCTTGCAAAGCACTTATTGCCCTAGCAAGCGCAAGCCCTGCCATGCTTTAGCCCGGAAGTGCGAGCGGTCGATCGGGAAATGGCAGTCCTTGGCGTGAACCACGCTGAGGTGACGGTCGTCGTTGCTCAGGCATGTAATCTGCTGGACACACTGATGTACGCCAGTCTGCATCACCACAATCCTGAGATGTCAATCACGATGATTTGTCACGGACTGAACGTAGCTAACCATCTGTCCTGGCGGCTCGAGAAACGAAACGTCGATCTATCCGCAGAACAGGAATTTTTCCAGAACTCAATTGATACATATCGGACTAACAGCCGAATTAACGCAAAGTATTTTCGAGAGCGGAATGGCACGCCTTGAAGCATTGCTTAAAGTGTATTCGTAAACACGACTCAGGGAACGCGTCAATTCGTTGCTACCGAATGATGTTCGTTAGTTCTTCCGACGCTGCGTCTGTGATGGTTCAGTCGCTCCCCCTGCAATTGCCTGCAAAGGGTTTGAGGTTACGTGGCGTAACGTTGTATCCTGACGGTGTCGTCGCAAAACTTCCCCGCTTCCCAAGCGTAGATTGTGTTGTGATACCTGGCCGATACAAAAGTACGAGTTGCAATCCCGTACGGCCAGGTTCGACACAACGCATTCTCAAAGACCACTTGCGACGGGCAGTGACTCGCAGAGTGAAACACAACGCGGCAATACTTCAGTCAGACTCACGCAGCAGTCGTGGGCAGCCGAATTCCAGATATATCCGAGCCTCAACCAAGGACTTCATCCTCGGCAAAGTATTGCCGTCCCTTCAAGGTTGTGAATCCATGGAGTGCGGCGACTGATCACCGCTTTGCTTTACCTGCAGCACTTCGATGTACCGGGCTTTTCCACTTCGTGACCACCCATAAGTAGAGAGCTTTGAGGAGTGGAAGTACCCATAAGAATTGATTCACAGCCTTTTCGGGACTAATCGCATTCTAATTCTTAGCATTGGCGTCTTCGTGTCCGGCGGAGTTGCCGATGATTCGACTGGCCAGGATTTTGGCTTGGGATGAATCGTGTAAAATTGGATCGCAAGCATCGGAGATAGGTTCGTCAATCCTTCGGTTCAGATCATGCCACCGATTGACTTCTCGAAGCAGCATCAATCCGGCGTCTTCTGGAAGCGTTCCCGCATCGAAATCCACGTCAACGATCGGACGTATGAGCCGTGTGAGTTCCGTACCATCTTCTAATCTCCATGTGATTGGGAGAGTCTCAGGTTTAGGGCCATTTCAGCCTTGCAACTTCCATGGATACCGCCGCCGGTGATCTCGCGCAACCCAGATTCCAAACCGCCGCATGCAGTTTCCGGGCTTGAAGCAAGCTGTATGGGAATTCCGCCTAACAAGTAAACACAACTCGCCACAGACGTCAGCCCTCGGGTGAAACGACAATACGACCCAAGCTTCATTTCAGAACCTCGACAGCGGCATCAGCAGAGTCGAAATCGTGCAATGGGCGGTTAACCGCCGTCGGTGTTCTGACAATTGGGCGTTAACGGCGATGAAAGCAATTTTCACAAACGGACGATAAACGTTTAGGAAATTTCCAGATCGAAGTAATGTAAGCCCCTGTCTGAACGTCAAACGGAAGTAGCGATAACTAATGGTGAATGGCCAATTCAAATCGCTTCTATTGGCCCATAAGTCGAACGACATTGCAAATTAAACTTCGCAAAAGACCAATCACCCTGTGGCATCGTTGCGAATCAACGAACAGCGTATTTCGATTCCCGGAATTACGCCATACAGGAACAAGTGATCATCCTGAGAAACTCCCATTGAAACTCAGTTGTCGCGACATAGGATTGAAATATAGAGAGGGGATTAACAGCGATGAAACCTACCGAAAACAATTCCACACCAACAGTCTCGTACCTGATTGAACATTCGCATGGCACTTGCGAATTATGGGTAAAACGAACTGAAGACCGACAGACCACAATTTACGAAGCGGTTAAGCTGGAACCTGTTTCAGGGCAGGGCACATTCGACCTGGAAACTGCCACGATCACAGAAGCTATCGCTCTTGAAGAGTGGATGGCCGATCACTTCGAGGTGTTTACAGAAGGTCGCACCTCAGCTGGATAGCTCAAGCTCAGTTTAGTCGCGTTCAAACATGCGTGAATACCGAGCCAGCAAGTTCATAAAGCCGGACTTGAACTGACGCACTTTTGGTGATTCGCGTCACCCGCAGAGTCATACGGACAACGGCCATTTCCACAGTCGCAATCGATGTGCTGTTGGCTCAGCGAACAGCACGCTGACTTTTGCGACGGCATTAGCTGGCTATGGCCTGATGAGTTGGCGGCAGTTCTAAAATTCAGCCATCCAACGTATCGCGTCTGTCGGAGCTCATTAGTGTCGCGGGTCTGGCATTGCGTCTGCGCCTCTGAAAAGTTCTGTGGCAGAAGCCAATTTGTGAGGTCGCAGTCCAGTAACTTTGGAATTATCGTCATAGACCGCATCGCTGCTACGGGTTTCCCCGAAGTCTGTGCGGCAAAAGCCTCATACCTGGCAGGGGCCGTCGTTCTGACCTAGGTTCATGTAGTTCCAAGTTGGTCCGCCGCCGACCGGTCGAAATGATTCGGCATTCAGGTCGTCGGTACTTCGCTCACCATGATCATGCAACTCAAGAGTTAGACGGCGAAAAAAGGATGTCCCTGACACAGGCAGAGTTCTCATGAGTGACAGCGAGTTTCCAGACTACTACGAAATAATGGAAGTCAGTACAAACGCGAATGCAGACACAATTGAACGTGTCTTTCGCTATCTTGGTCAAAGATTCCATCCCGACAACACAGAAACAGGTAACGACGAACGCTTTCGACGCCTGTTGTCAGCGTACACAACGCTTCGCGACGCAGAATCGCGAGCGGCCTATGATGCCAGACTTCGCCAGCACCGTGAACAGCAATCACGGATCGTTGATGGAGCTGCTGCGTCTGGCAGCGACACCATGGACCGCCACAAACTGCTTTCGCTGTTTTATGGGCAGCGTCGGCGAGACATGAAAAACCCTGGCGTCGGTCCCACAGCGCTGGAACAGATTCTTGGATGCCCTCGCGAAGTGCTGGAATTTCACATCTGGTATTTTCGTGAGAAGTCGTGGATCAAACGTGAAGAAAGCGGACTGTTCGCCATAACCGTCGCCGGAATTGACGAAATCGAATCCAGTCACCAAAGCGTAGTTCCTAAAGATCACTTGATCACAATGCGAGCCGACATTGGATCCTCGGATTCAGTAACAGGAAGCGGTCACACCGGACGATCCGTCGCTGCACCGATTTCAATGAAGCAGCGTGTTGTGGCTGGCTGGCCACCGGAATAGCCACCAATAAACAAATCAAGAGACTGTTGCAGTAATGGTCTTTGATATTTTGATCACTGAGGAGCAGTCAGCCCGGCTTCCCAACGATCGAAGACAGACGTGGACGGAGTGAACACATAGATTGATCGATCACTGAACGCCGATTTCAAGCTGAAAATGTCGCCGTCTGTATCTGGACGGCGACATACGATCACGTCACCATCAAGTCCGGGCGGATTGATGATATAGCTCAGTTGAGGGTCCGTGTTGCGTTCATCGACAAGCACCAAAGCTGGTTTCTGTATCAAATCACGATTGACTGTTTGCCGAAACATTTCAAAACGAACTTTGGAAAACGCCTGTTCATTGATTGAGGCGGAAACCTTTGACACATTGTCGAAGACCGGCAACTGAAACCACCCCGGAACGAGCCCCACCAAAATCAGGCAGCCGGCCCACGCAGCTGCAGCTTTTCCTGACAGGGTCGCTGTCGAACATTCAACACATCGAACAAATCCAATGGCAGCGAGAATCAGGATCAGTGGAGCCGTTTCAAACACATAGTGCCAATGCATAATTCCGTCGTACCAATACGGAATGTGAACCAAATGCAGCGACACAAGCGAACACGCCAGCAATCGAATCCCTATAACTTCCACACTGTTCACACCAACTTTCGATTCATCGCCATCAGCACAGACAGGTCGCCGTGCCCCTCGCCCGCAAATAATGGGCAGTGACATCAACAGACCAAACAACAGCGGCACAATAGCCAGCGACCATTGCAAACTTGCATGCAGCCGATTCCAGACATTCTGAATTGCAACAAGCGGCGTTAAGTTTGTGGCCCATTGATCATATGCATGCAGCGTAGCAGGTCCCTTTGCCGGTTCAACGCCCACGGCATTGTTGAAACCGAAACGATGCCGAGGTGTGAACTGATCCGTATACAACTGATAGGCACTTTTCGTCCAGTCTCCCGTTGCATCCTGATTTAGTACGGCCAAAGTGACGAATCCCAACACCAATGGCACGACAAAGCCGAAAATCAGCCGCCAGCTTGATCGATCGCGAAACAGCCAGGACGCCATCCACACGCCAAACGGAAATCCATAACCAGCGGCGGTCATTGGTCGCGCCAACATGGCAAAGGTCAACGCAATTCCAGCAATAAAAGCATATCGCAGTTGCGCAGCTGACATCATTCGAAAAAATGCCCACGTAAACACACTTAATGCAAGCAGCGTCGGATGGTGCGCCAACAGCAGGTTACTGAACACCGCAATCCCGGGACTGACGGCAATCAAAACACCAGCCAACACAGCAGTCTTAAACCGACTAAGCTGCAGCACAGCCAAATAGAAGAACACAGCCGCCAGTGCGCCTGCCAGCCAGTGACCATAAATCGGGTTTCCCAACGCATCAAACGGAGCAATCCACAGACCAGTGGTGGGAAAGTACCGACTAACTGTTCGGCGTTCATTCAGGACGTGAAACTGATGAAACAGATCAGGTCGAACTTCCGCTGCCGGATACGAAAGTCGCAAATTTCGAAACGTGCGTGCCTGCAGCAAATAGCTGTATTCGTCGTGGTAAGCGGGGGGCAAGTCTGCAAACGGAATAGTTGTTGACGAATAGGCCAATTTCACAGAAATGGGTTCGGCCCCAATTCGATAGCTGCACAACATAGACAGCGAAAACACGAAAAGTCCCGCCAGCCAAACACGAACACTACCGGTTGCGCTGACCTTTGACGGAGCAACAATCTTTGTGGCCTGCCTGGTTCTTCCGATGCGTGCCAGGACCGGAAACGCCAGCAGCACCAACAATGGCATTGACGATTCCATATTCCAAAACGTCAACCAGGTAGCCAACCCGCCGTCCTGCTCAACAGCGAGTAACAACCGGGAGAACTCCATACTGGCCGCCACAACCAGCGTGATCGCCCATGCCCACCAGACAAAGTCCGTGGTCGAATACGAGTTCTTAATTTCGGATTTCTCGGGCATCAAAACCAGTCAGCAACCAAAGTCATCACGTCGGCTTTCAAACGGCAAATTCAAATACGGCATTCAACTCAAATGTTTGAATTTGAAATGCCTGCAAGGCACTGCGAAATTTACGTTTTTTGTCACAATCCGCCTATCAACAGTGTCACATGCTTCATACGTACGAATCCTCTTTTTAGCCAAACAAGAATACGAGAAGTGTACGAATCTTCGAGATTACATCGCTTTGCACAAATGAGTTTGATTGGTCATAATCGCAATGCTTAAACATCACCTTCTCAATCTGTCGGCCAAAATCCTGCACAATGAAACCTCCGCAGACGAAACCTTCTCTGTTCTTCCGGCTCATCGTGCCGGCGACAGTTGTCTTCATCCTCACGATTCTTGCACTGATTGCATCGCTGTTCGGTGACCCCAACGCACCAGTCTCCCAATGGCTCGAAGCCAATGGCAACAACCTGTTGATGTGGGAATTCGTTGTGGTTTTGACAATTTCTTTTTTGGCGATGGCCGTAGATCGCAGGCGAACGTTGAGAGGAATTGAAGAACCACGCATCCATCAGACCAATGCAACCGTCTCGGACAATCAAGCGTCAGATGTCAACTAGAACAGGCTCGCGTGCTCGGAAGCTTTCATGACCAACGCAATCAAGCAACAAATCGAAAACATTCGAAAACAGTTGGAAACACACAATACGCTGTATTACGTAGATGCCTCGCCGCAAATCAGCGACCGCGAATACGATCAGTTAATGAGCGAACTGCAGCAACTGGAATCGCAGCATCCGGAATACTATTCACCAAACAGTCCGTCGCAAAAAGTGGGCGGAACTCCCATCGACGGGTTTCAACAATTTGAACACCGGGTTCCGATGTTGTCGATCGACAACGCCTTCCAGGAACAGGAACTTGTCGATTGGGATGCCGGCCTGCGAAAGACGTTTGAAGTTGAAGATCTAAATTACTCCGTTGAATACAAGATTGACGGAGTCGCGATGGCCGTGATCTACGAAAATGGCAATCTGGTTCGAGGCGTCACGCGAGGCAACGGCAGCGTGGGAGACGACATTACATCCAACGCTCGGATTGTGGGGGGAGTTCCGTTGCGGCTCAATTCCGAAACGCCTCCACCGGTTCTGGAAGTCCGAGGTGAAGTTGTCATTCTTAACGAAGACTTCTCCGCGTTTCAGGCGGCGCAGGTTGCCGCCGGTGAAGAGCCGTTCAAAAATCCCAGAAACGCCGCTGCTGGAGCGTTAAAACTTCTGGATCCCAAAGAAGCATACAAACGCAGCCTGCGATTCCTCGCGCATGGCGTTGGCTTTGTCGAAGGCATTGCCTGGGACAATTACATTGAATTTCTGAGTTCGATTCGCAACCTCGGACTTCCGGTGACCCCAAACGTCGACCAGGCGACCGGCTTTACAGAACTGATGAAGGTCGTCGGCGAGATGATGGAAGGCGTCGCAGAACTGCCTTTCGAAGTTGATGGAATTGTGATTAAGTTAAACAACCTCTCCCAACGAGAAGCCTTAGGAACCACGTCGAAAAGTCCTCGATGGGTGCGAGCCTACAAGTGGGTTCGGTACGAAGCGGAAACCAAGGTCGCCGCGATTTCGATTCAGGTTGGCAAAACGGGTACGTTGACTCCGGTTGCAGAATTGGAGCCCGTGGAAATTGATGGCACCACGGTGTCGCGAGCCAGCCTGCATAACCGTGATGAGCTTGAACGACTGGGTGTTAAGGTCGGAGATACTGTGCTGGTGGAAAAGGCGGGAAAGATTATTCCGCACGTACTGCGAGTCAACCTGGCAGCGAGAACCGGTTCGGAAACCGAATTCGTTTTTCCGGCAACGTGCCCGGAATGTCAATCAAACGTGCTGCAGGACGAAGGCGGCGTTTACGTGCGCTGCCCGAACCCTTCATGCCCCGCTCAGCTGCGAGAAACTCTCATTTTCTTTGCATCTCGCCCCGCAATGGATATCGATGGGCTGGGTGAAAAACTGGTCGAACAACTTCTGGACGCCAAGCTGATTGATGGCATCCCATCACTTTACCGCCTTCACGAACGCAAAGATGAATTGCTAAAACTGGAACGCCAGGCAGAAAGATCCATCGATCGCCTGTTGTCCGGAATCGAAGCGTCGAAGCAGCAACCGCTCTGGCGATTGCTGACCGGATTGAACATTCGCCATGTGGGGCAAAGTAACGCTCGTGTGCTGGAATCCGCATTCGGAACAACGGAAGAAATTGGCAAACAGACAGCAGAAACCCTGGGAGCGGTGGACGATATCGGCCCTGTTATCGCCACGTCGGTATGCCAGTTTTTCAGTTCCAACTTCGGTCAACAGGTCCTCGCAGAACTGACATCGCTGGGATTGAACATGGGGAAACCTGTTGAACAATCTGCACAGGCTTCGGAGGACAGCCCTTTATTTGGCAAGTCTGTTGTCGTCACAGGAACTCTTGTCAGGATGACGCGTGAAGAAGCCAATGAACTCATTCGCACGCACGGCGGAAAATCGGCGAGCAGCGTATCCAGGAAAACAAATTTTCTGGTCGCGGGCGACAACGCGGGCAGTAAGCTGACAAAGGCTCAGTCGCTGGGCGTCGCCATTCTTACAGAAGACGAGTTTCTTAAGCTGCTGGAAACCGAAACTTGAATTTCACTCAACAGTACAACGACAACGTGCGGCCCGATTTTCGGTTTACAGACTTTGCAGAATGATTCACCTGTTCCATGACTGATGCAACACTACTTGTCGTAAGCGGTTCGGCTCGCGGAACTCGATACGACATCGCCATTGATTCCGGAGAAATCATCGTCGGGCGCAGCGTGGGTACTCGCATTCGCATTGACGACACAGAAGTTTCACGACAACACGCAGCGTTCTCACACGACGGCACCAACTATCAGATTCGCGACCTCAAAAGCGCCAACGGCACCTACATCAATGGGAAACGCATAAAAGAAGCCGTTCTTACACATGGCGACTCAATCAGGCTGGGAACGACCGTCATGACGTTTCAGCTGAAGTCAAAGTTTGAGTCGTCGGAACTCACTGAGCATGTTCGCTTCGTCGACGATTTACTGTCGGACCAGCAGTCAGGAATTGTGCAGCAGGTCAAGGCAGAAGCGATTTCCAGCGTTGACTGGCCCGATCAAAAATCAGGACTGGAACTGCTGTACCAGGTGGCCGAAGAGTTGGTGCGGCCATTTGACACCCTGGAAGCTTTGCTGCAACGAATCCTGAATCTCACGCTGAATACAGTAGGAGCCGATCGAGGCTGCATTTTATTGCGAGACGCAATCGGCGGCGAATTGACGCCGCTGGTCTTCCTGCGACGTGACGAATCAGACGGTCCACAGGAACAGATGCTGATCTCCCGATCGATCTCCGGCCATGTGTTAAAGCATGGGAATGCGGTTCGAACATCCGACGCACTCCACGACGCGCGGTTCGGTGCGGCAAACAGCATCCTGTCATCGGGAATTCGGGAAGCCATCTGCGCACCAATGCGAGGTCAGGAAGAACTGCTGGGAGTCTTTTATCTGGACGTCACTACGCCGATTCTGGCTGACGGTCGGATCTCTGAACAAGACCGCCTGACCGATGAACACCTGAAAACGGTTCTGGCCGTTGCTCGCCATAGTGCACTGGCTGTTGAAGCACGCCGATTTCAGGAAGCACTTCTTAAAGCCGAACGGTTTGCGGCCATGGGGCAAACCGTGGCGGTATTAAGCCACCACATCAAGAACATCCTGCAAGGCGTTGGTGGAGGCGGATATTTGATTGAAACCGGCCTCAAAACTTCCAACGACGACATGGTGCGACAGGGCTGGGGAATTGTTGAACGCAACCAAAATCGGATTTCTGATTTGGTAATGGACATGCTGAGCTTCAGCAAAGAACGAGTTCCCAATTTGCGACCTGGCAACGTCAACAAGGTTTGCGAAGATGTTATGGAACTTGCATCGCCCCGGGCCGAGCTAAACGGCGTCGCACTGGAATTTCGCGCTGCCGATTTGCCATTGGCCGAGTTTGATCCTGAGGGCATTCATCGAGCGATTCTAAACATCGTCGCAAACGCCGTTGACGCCGTCGCAGAATCAGACGCCGGTTCTGTAGTACTGCAAACCGGCTATGATGCCAGCAACGACGTGATGATGGTTGCCGTCACGGACAACGGCCCAGGAATCCCCGAGGACCAAAGAGCTGCCGTTTTTCAGGTCTTTGAATCTTCCAAGGGCGAACGAGGAACCGGCATTGGGCTACCCGTGAGTCGCAAGATTATTCGCGAACATGGTGGCAGAATTCGCATCGAAGGCGACCCGGGAGAAGGCACGCGATTCATTATTTCCTGGCCTCGCGGCACACCTGTCAAAGATGGTCAACAAACGGAAGGAAAGACCATCATTCTGGACGACCCCAAAGACGGCCCGCCTCCACGCCCAACGCCTGAAACCTGAAAATCACTTTTTCAAACGTTGCTGCAAAAATGCAGCACGAGCTTCATTGCGTTCGGGAGTCTTAAGCGGACCACCGCTGATTTTTTGCAGGTGTGATGGCTGAGTTTGAATGAACAGTTCATTCACGGTCGCAATGTCGATATCTGGAACCATTCCAAGGTTCACACCAAGACGCACACTGGAAAGCAGGTGCATCGTCTCTTCGGAACTGATAGAACGTGCACTGGTCAGCACACCCATCGCCCGCGAAATCTGGTCATCCAGTTGAGACTTATTATCGCGACACAACAGATCTCTAACACGTCGTTCGTAGCCCAGAATGTTTGGCACGACTTCCGCCAAACTGTCCAGTAATTCACTTTCCGTGCATCCCAAAGTCACCTGGTTTGAGATCTGGTAGAAGTCGCCCATCGCCTGGCTACCTTCCCCATAAAGACCTCGCACGGCCAGATTAATTTTTTGGGCCGCCTGATGAACCTTTTGAATCTCTCTGGTAATTCGCAACCCAGGCAAGTGCAGCATCACGCTGACTCGAATACCGGTGCCGACGTTTGTGGGGCAAGCTGTCAAATATCCCAGAGTTTCATCAAATGCAAAACTGATCCGTTCTTCAAGGGCGTTATCCAATACGTCAATTTCCGCCCACGATTCTTCCAGTGCCAACCCACTGTTCAGAATCTGCATCCGAACGTGGTCTTCTTCGTTCAGCATGATGCTGGTTTGTTCGCTGTTACCAATCATTACGCCGCGAGGGCCGCTTGACTGAGCCAGTTCGCGACTGATCAGCTGTCGTTCAACCAACAGCTGCCGATCCAGTTCGTTCAATTCTTCGACGTTTAAAAACTGGTAGTTCCGCCCAATCTCAGTCGCCTGAATCGTAGATCGCAGCGTATCAACGAGCTGCTTTTTTGTGTCATCGTCCGCTCGAGACATAAACGGAAAACCGACAACGTTTCGCGCCAGTCGAATGCGGGTGGAAATCACAATGTCGGATTCCGGACCGCTGGCACACAGCCAACGACCACTGCGCTGAACCAAATCAGTAAGATTAAACGAGCTATTTTCTCCGTCTGGCGTCAACTTTAAAAACCTTCCTCGACAACGCCAGAACGGCGTTCAACTAGACAACGTTTCATATGCGCCGAATGGCGAACGTAAACAAACAGGAATAAATTGTACTCTGAATTGGTGATCCTCAGAAGCGTGGCCAACCTTCGACAGACGCAAAAGCAACCAGCACGATCAATCAGCAAAAAAACTGATTAGTCTTCTGAATTCGGACGCAGCGTAGCTTCGATCTCCAAAATTCGATCTCGCAACTTCGCTGCTGCTTCGTAATCTTCCTTTTCGACCGCCTCCCGCTGCTGATTTCGTAACTGAATCAAGCGAGACTGGTCTTTGGTTTGAGTGGGGCTTCTCAGTGGGCGTTTGCCGATGTGAAGACTCTCTTCGTGAATATTCTCCAGCAAAGGCATCAGATCTTCACGAAATTCGTCATAGCACACAGGGCAGCCTAACCGCCCCTGCTCACGAAATTCGGTAAACGAAATACCGCAATTGGAACAACGGACAACCGATTCTTCATCATCGTCAGCTACAAGAGCTTCAAGTTTTGCCGCCAAATCAGCCGCAGGATTGGGAGATGGCTGCCCAGACTCATCCTCCAGGTATTCTCGCGCGCACGTTTCACACAAGTGAATCGCAACCGCGTTTCCCTGATGTATTTCAGTTATGTGCAGAGTCGCAGGCTTTGAACAACGACGACACTTCTTCATCAACAACTCCCAACAACAAGGGACAAGCCCTTGAATCAATATCGAGCTAAAAACTCGGAATCTCTCCGCTTCGGCGCTGAAATCCGTCACCCAGCTGCACAAATCCAATGCAGGCATCTTGCTTAAGGCAATTTGTCTTCCAGATTGTGTTTCACTTCAATCGACCAAAAACAGCCTCGAGTCGATCTCGTTTAATTATCGGTGAATACCGCTAATCGTAGATAAATCACAGGAAGCGGGAACCATCTAATGGAGGTAAATCCAAACGGAGAGTCGGAATCTTCTACAACAGTGCAGACGAACGCAAGACGGACGCACACGATCCTTAACAAACGTGAAACGCCCCCAAACAATTCCAACGATCGGTCGCATTTTCAGTCTCAGCCGGAAACTTAAGACCACTGGAAACGCCTCGCCTGCCAACATTAAGCCAATCGAATTGCAAGTCACGGCCTTCGCTGAACGAATATGCAGCGGGAAACAGTTGCATCAAACAACGTTCTCCCCCTGCGTTCACGTTTCACGCCACGAACTTTTCCCTTTCCGATTGAGTCACAATCACCGAATCGAACCACCAATAGCCGGACCACCACGAATCAACCCGTCCGCTGAACGCAGCCCAAAATTCACCCGCGCAACGCTTCAGTAAAACAATTTGAAGGTTCTGCCGTGCGAATTTCGCAAAGGATTCTGCGTCCGACGACAAAACCATAAATGAGAACCGACCGTAGACTGAATGAAATACGTGCAATCTTTGGATTGAAACACACCGAAACCCAACAAATTTTCCGATATTGGGATGACGGGCCTCGACAGATTGACCAAATCTTCGGAACCTACTCGCTCAGCACTGTCACAGAAATTAGTGGCTTGAGTGTGAAGTTCGCTTGGTAACTGTTTGCAAAACTATCAGCATCAGGTATCCTCTGCGGAAAATTCGTGAGCTTTTGCTCTCTTTTTCAAGCTTTCAACAAGTCCTTGGAGTTAATTTGTGGTCAAGTTGCGTCTGCGTGACAACGAGAATGTAAATGATGCGGTAAAAAGGTTTCGTAAACTGGTCGAACACGCCGGCATCAAAAGAGAAATGCGCAAACGCGAATACTACGAAAAGCCAAGTGATGAGCGACGACGCAATCGACGCCGCGCTGAAATGCGAGTGAAGAGCTCGCAGCGACAACCGCAGATCGGTGGCTAGTTCTTTTAAAATTGAAAGCCCCTTGCCACTTTGCAGGGGGCTTTTTTTATGCGCGTGGCGAATGGTCCATCAAACACGACTACCATTCAGGACGGACCAGACTCCGCCCTGCCAGGAACTCTATTGACGTCGTTGGCCAATCGCCCGTAGTCTCTGCACCAAAAGGAGGGACGCCGAATGCGCACCTATTTTACAATGGGGTTGCTCGGAACTTGCGGCGTAATTTTGGGGCTTTTACTGTCACCACGCCTGCCGACAACAACACTAAGCATTGACCTGACACACTCTCGATCAAACACTGGGGCAGCACCAAAAACTGCAAACTTCAGCGTGTACGTCGTGCTGTCAACACAATGCCCGATCAGTAACAGCTATCTTCCGAAACTGAACAAGCTCCATCAGCAGCTTCGCACCCATGCAGTGGATCTTATTGGCGTGATTCCGTCTGCAGCGGCTTCGCAGGTTTCACTCGATCAGTTTCAACACAAGTTTGAGATCGAATTTCCGATCGTTCTGGATCATCAACATAAACTCTGTAATAGCCTCAAAGCGACTCACACACCTCAGGCGGTTATTATCAATTCCGCCGGAACGATTGTGTATTCGGGTCGCATTGATGACCGGTATAGCCGCGTCGCCGGGCAACAGAGAGCCGTCCGCCACGACAGCCTGCAACTGGCCATCGACAGCTGCTTATCAGGCAACAATCCTGAAATCGCAACCACAGACACCATCGGATGCTGCATTGAAGCGGCAACGTCTTCAAGCCTGATGCAAGGCAAGGGCGTAACAGCGATGACGCCGCAGACGGTTGTCTTCACTCGCGATATCGCACCAATTTTGTTCAGTCACTGCACTCGGTGCCATCGTGCAGGCGAATCCGCTCCGTTTGAACTGTTGACATACAACGATGCCGTCTTACACGCTAAACAGATTCGAGAAGTTGTTCAGCAAAAACTGATGCCACCTTGGAAGCCGGCTGTAAACTTTGGTTCGTTTAAAAACGAACATCGTTTGTCAGATTCAGAAATCGCGATGATTTCGAACTGGGTTGAAGCCGAAATGCCTGAGGGGCCAGCCAGCTATTTACCGACAACACCAGAATTCCCAACGGGATGGCAACTTGGTCAACCTGACCTTGAGCTGATCATGCCCGAGCCTTTCGAAGTACCAGCGGATGGCCCTGATATCTATCGCCATTTTGTAATTCCTACGGGCATCGCAGAAAACTGTCTGGTTAGCGGCTTCGAATTCAGGCCGGGAACCCCCGAAGTCGTGCATCATGCAACAACGTTTTACGATACCACGGGAAAGGGACGGGAACTTGATGAGGCAGATCCGGGACCAGGTTACAGCCGAGTTGGTTCTCCTGGATTTGTCGTTTCAGGCTCACTGGGCGGTTGGGGACCTGGTGGATTGCCCAACCAGCTTCCAATGGGCATGGGACGGCCGTTATTGAAGAACGCGGACCTGATCGTACAGATTCACTATCACCCGATCGGCCGAAAAGTGAAGGATCAGTCGCGCATTGGGCTCTACTTCGCCGCCCCATGGTCTGAGCGGCTGGTGACTGAATTAATTGTGGCCAACGTGAATCTGGAAATTCCGGCGAACGAATCAAGACACTTACACCAGGCGAATTGGACATTGCCCGTGGATACAATTCTGCTGGATGCAACGCCGCACATGCATGTGCTTGGCAAAAAAATTCGCGCGATCGCCGCAAAGCCCGACGGTGAACAGGTTCCTTTGATTCAAATCGACGATTGGGATTTCTACTGGCAGGACAGCTACGCATTCAGCCACCCTATCGAACTGCCAGCAGGTACAAAGATCAGCGTTGACTGTGTGTTTGACAACTCCAGCAACAACCCACAGAACCCGTATTCGCCGCCACAAGACGTTTACTGGGGCGACTTTTCCAACGACGAAATGGGGATTTGCTATTTTCAGGCAACCACGAAGAACTTCGCAGATTACGAGACCCTGAACATGGCCGCCAAAAACAACTTTCAAATGGAATGGGATGCCTACGAAAAACAAAAGTCAGGTCGCGAAAGCCTGAAGGACTAACTTTCAAGACATCTTAAGGACCATCCACTTCAACAAGCACTCGAAACCCGTTAGTCGTACTGGCCATCGTTTCAATCCCATCGTGCCGACCGCTGCAGCGACAGCTTTCTGGTGAGTTGTACCAACTGCCGCCTTTAACAGCTCGCCAATCCGTGGCCTCAGTTGGGCCCACAGGATCCACTTCAGAAGCCGCAGTATATCTGTCGCTCGAAAACCAGTCTAAACACCATTCCCCCACGTTTCCGTGCATGTCGTAAAGACCGAACTGGTTTGGGCGAAATGCACCGACAGCATTCGTAAACACAGCACCGTCGTTCCAATCTGCAGTTCCGCCAGCCAAAGGAAACGACTGCTGCAGAGATTTGTCGCCGAAGTTTCCGTGACCTTCCAGAGAACTCCAAAGATCACCTGTATTGAATCGCGTGGCAGTTCCTGCTCGGCAGGCATATTCCCATTCAGCTTCAGTAGGCAGTCGCACAACCTGACCGGATTTCCTTGAAAGCCAGTCACAAAACGCGCTGGCATCTGCCCACGACACGCAGACAACAGGATGCCGATCTGTCTGAACAAATCCCGGTGACGACCAGATCGTATGTGGCAATTGCTGAATGCCTCCATCCACCAGGTTCAGGCTGTTGGCCCCCAGCCCAGACTGCTCCGCTTCGGTCCTGTATCCAGTGTCGGCCGCAAACCGAGCAAAGTCGAACACTGTCACTTCGTAACGTCCCAGCAAAAACGGGCGAGATATCGTGACATCATGAGCTGGGTATTCGCAACTATTATACTGATTGAGTTGCTGCAGCTCAGACGCGCCCATTCTGAAATGCCCGGAGGGAATTAGAACAAACTCCAGCCCGTCGATTTTCACAACTGACGGTGGCGTCTGCTGGTGTGCAGAGTTCAACACATCGCCGTTATTAGCGACATCATTCGCATCAACATGGACAGGATCTTGTGACGAAAAACATCCCGTCAACGCGACCAGGCAAGCCAGGAATACTGTTCTGAAATTTCTCAAATTCAAACACCTCCATGGCAATACAGTCAACACGCAATTTTGACGCGAATATTTCATAGATCAACTTCCCCGGCGAAAGCCAGCGAACTGCCACTTTGTAGCGAGCCTTCATCAGCAGCAACACCCCGACAGCTATAAGTGGTGCGTGATTGAAGAATTTCAGATGAAAATTCGCTATGCTTCAAACCGGTGATGCACCCGATTGACCACACAAACTCATGTGGCATTCACTCGTTAAGACTACGGAAGATGCGGCTTAACAAGAGCTTCGCCCTTGCCCCGGTGGCGTAGCACGCAGGAAGACGTGGAACGTCTCTAATCGCCGAGCCCCTCCGTTGTCGCTCCGGGCAACATACGAACACCGTGTTCGCATCAATTTGAGTAAGATTCTCATGTTTCAGGAACAATACACTAACGATTCGTAGTGTGAAGCCATACTCAGAAAACGCCGTCGGCCGTTCTCATTGGCCACAGACATCAAGCATCAGGAAAGAATTTATGTACTCAACAGCGATGCAAAACGCACTTTTTATGCTGACCCTGCTTTTGCCGAACCTGAGTCACGCCGACTGGCCGGGCACTCAGGACACATGGCACGAGTACACTCGCCATAAATTCCAGCTGCAGGAAAGAAACGCGTACGTTGTCATTCCTAAACAACCGGCTGCTGGAAAACCGTGGGTCTGGCGAGCTCGGTTTCCAGACTTTCACGCAGAAGCGGATCGCCTGTTGTTGGAGCGTGGATTTCACATTGCCTACATCAATACAGATGGCATGTTGGGTTCACCAAACGCCATGAAGATCTGGGACGCCTTTTACAACTTTATGGTGAAGCAGGACATGTCACAGAAAGTGGCATTGGAAGGCGTTAGCCGTGGCGGATTATTTGTCTATGGCTTCGCGACTCGCTGGCCTGAAAGAGTTGCCTGCATTTACGCTGACACGCCTGTACTGGACTTCAAAAGCTGGCCAGCAGGCAAGGGCACCGGAAAAGGCCATCCAGCAACGTGGCAAGTGTGCTTAAAGGAATATGGCTTCACGGAAGAACAGGCGTTGGCCTATCAGGGAAACCCAATTGATTCGCTGGCACCGATCGCCGCGCAGAACATTCCCGTGCTGCACATCGTTTCACTAGACGATCAAATTGTGCCACCCACTGAAAATACGTTTATCCTTGTCGATCGCTACCGCAAACTCGGTGGCTCCATTGACGTGATTGAAGTGCAGAAAGGCACTGAGTCATCCAATGGGCACCACTTCACACACCCAGACCCCAAACGCGTTGCCGATTTCATTCAGCAACACGCCATGAAGGATCACGGCGAATCTCGCTGAGCTGTGGCTGCACAGAACGCGAATCGGACTACAAGGGCTGAATCCCACAAGCTAAGTCCGTCCACAACAAAAGGGTGGTGCTCAACGAAAACGGAGCGTCCATCTGCAATGCACGTCTGCACCGTAACGCAGCGTCAACATTGCGAAACCGACAAGACCGTTCCTTAGCCCTTGGCAGCGACTATGGATTCCCAATTGATGCAGCTTCGATATCGAAGCGAGCGTCTTCCGTCAGTTCCAGCTCATCGCTCAGTTCACCGGTGAACTCGCGACGGTGATATTCCACCTGCTGCCCGGGAGTATGGTTGCGAACGGCTTCATCATTTAAGGTAAATGAGCCATCCGGTTGAGCGGCAAAGAACATTCTGAACCACAGCATCTGTTCGACGTTTGGCTGTGGAGACCGCAGCTGAATTTTTATTCCGCTCTCGTACCACTCGTAAAGCATCCCGAAAAATCCGCTCGGAATGTACTTCACCGATTGAAGATCGACGCCGATCGACGCGTAGGATTCTTTCTGAATCAATTCAGACAAAACCTCACGCAACAGAGCCAAATCGGCTCCGTCCCAGATTTCAATATGCTCCAGGCCAACAATTGCGGTCAGTCCGTCAGACTGAATATTCAGTCGTTGTCGCTTCTTCGGGTTCATCATCAGTAAGATCATCCTGCTGAGGTGGCTCGTTGCTTCTTTGCTTCGAGGGGCAACCCATACAGATTGCAAAGAGTGCACCACATCAGGACGAATTCCGGTGGGTATTCCCAACAGAATATTAAGTCGTTGCTAGTAAACAACTTAGAACAAACCAAACATCACTCGCGTGTTTTTGCGTCAACATCTGATGTATGGGAAACGCAACATTCGGCTCGAAAACGTTTAGAAATGCGAACATCAAAGATTGCGTCAGTGAACAGAGGACCACTACCACATCCGCGCTTGATCGGAAGATTCAAAATTTTAGAGCGCATTTGGTTTAGGTGTAGCGGTATCCGCAGTGTCTGAAGTGTCGTCGG